>JBHWTG010000293.1:0-5692 GCA_043427735.1 Tsuneonella sp.
GCGGCGGCGGGCGCAGCTCGGCGCGCGAGACCGCGGCGCGGGTCGCCGCGGGTGCCATCGCGCGGCTGGTCCTCCCCGAGGTTCGGATCGAGGCTTACGTGGCCGAGATCGGCGGCGATGCGATCGACCGGTCGGCCTCCGATCCCGGCGAGGTCGCCGCCAATCCGTTCTGGTGCCCCGATCCGGCCGCCGCCGCGCGCTGGGCGGTCGCGCTCGACGAGACGCGGCGCGCAGGCTCCTCGCTCGGCGCGGTGGTCGAATGCGTCGCCACCGGAGTCCCCGCCGGGTGGGGCGCGCCGATCTACGCCAAGCTCGACGCGGACCTGGCGGGCGCGATGATGGGGATCAACGCGGTCAAGGCGGTCGAGATCGGCGACGGGTTCGCGGCCGCTCGCCTTTCCGGGGAGGCGAACGCGGACCCGATGCGGCCGGGCGAGAACGGCCCCGAGTTCATCGCCAACCACGCCGGCGGTATTGCAGGCGGCATCTCGACCGGGCAGCCGGTGGTGGTGCGAGTGGCGTTCAAGCCGACCTCGTCGATTCTCACGCCGGTCGAGACCATCGACCGGCAGGGCAACGCCGCCGAAATCCGCACGAAGGGCCGCCACGACCCCTGTGTCGGCATTCGCGGGACCCCAGTGGTCGCGGCGATGATGGCGCTGGTGCTGGCCGATCACAAGCTGCTCCACCGGGCCCAGTGCGGGTCAGCCCCAGGGACATAAAGTTCCCCACCTCTGATTGAAAATTTCGATGTTCGCAATCGCAACAATCGCCTTTGCTGCGCCGCGACAATGCCTATCTCCACCTCGGACATTCCACCTTATCCGAGTTCAGGAGACACACGACCCATGGGTATCATCGGCAGCAGCCTGAAGCCGTTCACCGCCACCGCCTACAAGGCGGGCGAGAAGTTCTACGACGTCACCGAGCAGGACGTGCTCGGCAAGTGGGCGGTGTTCTTCTTCTATCCGGCCGACTTCACGTTCGTGTGCCCGACCGAGCTCGAGGACCTGGGCGAGCATTACGGCCAGCTGCAGAAGCTCGGCGTCGAGGTCTACGCGGTCTCGACCGACACCCACTTCAGCCACAAGGCATGGGCCGACAGCTCGGAGCGGATCGGCAAGCTGACCTTCCCGTTCCTGGGCGACCAGAACCACACGCTGTCGAACAACTTCGGCGTGCTGCGCGAAGGCCAGGGCCTCGCCGACCGGGCGACCTTCGTGGTCGATCCCGACGGGGTGATCCAGCTGGTCGAGATCACCAGCGAAGGCGTCGGCCGCAACGCCAACGAGCTGGTGCGCAAGATCCGCGCCGCGCAGTACGTGCGCGAAAACCCCGGTCAGGTCTGCCCGGCGGCGTGGGAAGAAGGCGAGGAGACGCTCGTCCCGAGCCTCGACCTCGTCGGCAAGCTGTAACGCTCAACCGGGGCGCCCCTTCCCCCTCCCCCAAGGCGCCCCGACAAGCGCCCGGGTTACGGCCCGGGTTGCTGGGAGGCCCGGGGCGACCCCTCGAAACGCGCCCCGGGTCTCTTCGCCATCAACCCGTTCAGGACCCGATCGGACCATGCTCGACGCCGCGATGCGGACCCAGCTCCAGAGCTATCTCGCCAACTTGCGCGAGCCGATCGAGCTTGTCGCCTCGCTCGGCGACGACGCCAAATCGGCGCAGACGCGCGCGCTGCTGAGCGAGATCGCCGCGCTCCACCCGCTGGTCAGCGCCAGCTTCGACGGCAGCGACGCGCGCAAGCCCAGCTTCGTCATCCGCCGCGCGAGCGACCCGGCGAGGTGGGTCCGCTTCGCCGGCTTGCCGCTGGGGCACGAGTTCACCTCGCTGGTGCTGGCGCTGCTGTGGGCCGGCGGCCACCCGCCCAAGGTCGAGCCCGCGCTGCTCGAGCAGGTGCGCGGTCTCGCAGGCGACTTCGCGTTCGAGATGTACTTCTCGCTCTCGTGCCACAACTGCCCCGACGTAGTGCAGGCGCTGACGCTGATGGCGTTCGAGAACCCGCGGATCACCGCCACCCTGATCGAGGGCGGCACGTTCCGCGACGAGGTCGAGGCGCGCGGGGTGATGGCGGTGCCCGCGACGTTCCTCGACGGCGAGCCGTTCTGGAACGGCAAGCTGGAGCTCGCCGAAATCCTCGCCAGGCTCGACAGCGGCGCGGGCGCCAAGGCGGCCACCGACCTGTCGGCCCGCCCGCCGTTCGAGGTGCTGGTGATCGGCGGCGGGCCCGCCGGAGTCGCCTCGGCGATCTACACCGCGCGCAAGGGCTTCGGCACGGGCATCGCCGCCGAGCGCTTCGGCGGCCAGCTCAACGATACGCTCGGGATCGAGAACCTGCCCGGCACGCCGTACACCGAAGGGCCGAAGCTCGCCGGCGAGCTCAAGGCGCAAGTCGAAGCGAACACGATCGACCTCGTCAACCTTGCTGCGGCGGAGCGGCTTGAGCCCGCGCGGCACGCGGGCGGCCTGCACACCGTCCACTTCGCCGGCGGCGGCACGCTGCGGGCGCGCAGCCTGATCCTCGCGCCCGGCGCGCGCTGGCGCAATATCGGGGTGCCGGGGGAGGCCGAGTACCGCAACAAGGGGGTGGCGTATTGCCCGCACTGCGACGGGCCGCTGTTCAAGGGCAAGCGCATCGCGGTGATCGGCGGCGGCAACTCGGGCGTCGAGGCGGCGATCGACCTCGCCAAGATCGCCCAGCACGTGACGCTCATCGAATACGACGCGAAGCTGCGCGCCGACGCGGTGCTGCAGGCCAAGCTGCACAGCATGGGCAACGTGACCGTGCTGACCGGCGCGCAGACGAGCGAGATCCTCGGCGCCGAGGGCAGGGTCGCCGGGCTCGTGTGGAAGGACCGCGCGAGCGGCGCCGAGCACCGGATCGAGCTGGCCGGGGTGTTCGTCCAGATCGGCCTCGTGCCCAACACCGAGTGGCTCGCGGGCAGCGGGATCGAGCTGTCGCCACGCGGCGAGATCGTCACCGATGGCGAAGGCCGCACCTCGCTGCCGGGGGTGTTCGCCGCGGGCGATGCGACCACCGTGCCCTACAAGCAGATCGTGGTGGCGATGGGCGAAGGTTCGAAGGCCGCGCTGTCGGCGTTCGACTACCTGATCCGCACCGAGCCGCTGGCCGAGGCGGCGTGACCGCCACTCATCGCCGCGCTCGCTCAAACAATCGCAATTAATCGATTGGACGGTTGATCCGATCGGCGGCATCCTCCTGTCACAATCGGCGCGCATCGGCGTGCCCGGAGCGAGAGGAGAGACCGCCATGGACGCCAAGACCGGATCGATCGAAAAAGGTGAAGGCTGCCCGTTAGACGGCAGCGTGCGCAGCCTTTTGGGCCGCACCAACCGCGACTGGTGGCCGCAGGCGCTGGCGCTCGACATCCTCGCGCCCAACGGCCCGTCGAACCCGATGGGCGACGATTACGACTATGCCGAGGCGTTCAACGCGCTCGACTACCACGCGCTGAAGCAGGACTTGCACGCGCTGATGACCGACAGCCAGCCGTGGTGGCCGGCGGATTACGGCCACTACGGCCCGTTCTTCATCCGCATGGCGTGGCACGCGGCGGGCACCTATCGCACCGGCGACGGGCGCGGCGGCGCGAACAGCGGGCAGCAGCGCTTCGCCCCGCTCGATTCGTGGCCCGACAACGGCAACCTCGACAAGGCGCGCCGGCTGCTGTGGCCGATCAAGCAGAAGTACGGTCGGCACATCAGCTGGGCGGACCTGTTCATCCTCGCCGGCAACGTCGCGATCGAATCGATGGGCGGCCCGGTGTTCGGCTTCGGCGGCGGCCGCGCCGATGTGTTCGAGCCCGAGAAGGACATCTACTGGGGCGAGGAGGACAAGTGGGTCAACGAAGGCGTCGAGACCCGCCTGCGCCCCGATGAAGGCTACCACGAACTCGACGGGCCGCTGGCGGCGATCCAGATGGGCCTCATTTACGTCAATCCCGAAGGCCCGGGCGGCAACCCCGACCCGCTACAGTCGGCGCGCGACATCAAGGTCACCTTCGAGCGGATGGCGATGAACCACGAGGAGACCGTCGCGCTCACCGCCGGCGGACACACCTTCGGCAAGGCGCACGGCAACGGCGATCCGTCGCTGCTGGGCGCTGCACCCGCCGGCGGCGACCTCGCCGCGCTGGGCTTCGGCTGGGTGTCGAGCCACGAGAGCGGCGGCATCGGCGAGCACACCGTGACCAGCGGTCTCGAAGGTTCGTGGGTCAACACCCCGACCCAATGGAGCGAGAACTACTTCCGCCTGCTGCTCGACTACGAGTACGAGCTGGTGAGATCGCCGGCCGGGGCGCAGCAGTGGCAGCCGATCAACCAGCGCGAGGAGGACATGGCGCCGGCCGCGTGGGACCCCAACAAGAAGGTCCCGACGATGATGACGACCGCCGACATGGCGCTCAAGGTCGATCCCGAATTCCGCCAGATCAGCGAGAAGTTCCGGGCCGATCACGAAGCCTTCAAGGACGCCTTCGCGCGCGCGTGGTTCAAGCTCACCCACCGCGACATGGGTCCCAAGGCCCGCTACCTCGGGCCGGAGGTGCCGGCCGAGGACCTGATCTGGCAGGACCCGGTGCCGGCCGGCACGATGCCGTCGGACGCCGAGGTCCAGGCGGTCAAGGCCAGGATCCGGGAGAGCGGGCTCACCGTCAGCCAGCTGATCAAGACCGCGTGGGCGTCGGCCTCGACCTACCGCAAGAGCGATCACCGCGGTGGCGCCAACGGTGCGCGCATCCGTCTCGAGCCGCAGCGCGGGTGGGAAGTCAACGAGCCCGAGATGCTCGCCAGGGTGCTCGACACGCTCGAGGGCCTGCGCGGCAGCCTGTCGATAGCCGATGCGATCGTGCTCGGCGGCGTGGTCGGGCTGGAAAAGGCGATCGCGGATGCCGGCTTCTCGGTTCCCGTGCCGTTCACCGGCGGGCGCGGCGACGCGACGCAGGAGCAGACTGACGCCGACAGCTTCAAGGTGCTCGAGCCCGAAGCCGATGCGTTCCGCAACTACCAGCCCCGGCGGCTGCGCGTGCTGACCGAGGAGATGATGCTCGACCGCGCCAGCCTGCTCGGCCTCTCGGCGCCCGAGATGGTGGTGCTGGTCGGCGGCCTGCGCGTGCTCGGGGCGAACCACGGCGAGCGCGGGCATGGGCACCTCACCAAACGCTCTGGCCAGCTCACCAACGATTTCTTCGTCAACCTCTACGACATGACCAACGCCTGGAAGGCGGTCGACGGATCGGGCGACATGGAGTTCATCGCCACCGATCGCACCAGCGGCGGGGAGACCTGGCGCGCGACCCGCGCCGACCTCGTGTTCGGCTCGAACTCCGAACTGCGCGCGATCGGCGAGGTCTATGCCGAAAAGGGCCACGAGGAGAAGTTCGTGCGCGACTTCGTGAAGGCGTGGACCAAGGTGATGAACGCCGACCGCTTCGACCTCACCTGCGCGAAGTATCGCAAGGCCGCCTGACGGCGGTCAGCGCGGGCGCTTGAGCACCAGGTAGAGCGCGCCGTCGCCCCCGTGGCGGCGGTGAGCCTGGCGGATCGCGGCAATGTCGGCGCCGTGCGGGCCGGCGGCGAGCCAGTCGAGCAGCTTGGCGCGGATCGCGGCGTCGTCGAGCCCGGAATCGAGCCAGTCGACCTCCGTGCGCGGGGTCATCACCTCGCGCACCGG
>JBHWTG010000294.1:0-7790 GCA_043427735.1 Tsuneonella sp.
GAGCAGGTAGCGGGCGGTGAGCGCCCCGCCGCGCCAGGTGGCGCGGATGGAGCCGGACAGGCCGTTCGCGCGCAGCCCCGCCGCCGCGATCGCGCCCGAGTTCAGCCTCCCTTCGCCCTCGGCGCCGCGCAAGTCGCCGTCGAGCGTCACGTCGAGCGCGATGGCGGCGTCGCGCACCGTGACGCCAGCGCCGCGGCATTCCAGGCGGCCGATGCGCAGCGGTCCGTCGATGCTCGGCTTGCCGCGCGATGTGGCGAGCTTGCCGTAGAGCGACGCGCCCCGCGCCGCGCAGCCCCCGCCGTCCAGCGCAGGCGCCGCGACCGCCACGATGCCGCTGAACCCGCTGTCGATGCGGCCCGCGCCGTCGAGCTTGATGCCGAGCGGCCCCCAGTCGCTGTCGATCAGCCCGCGTCCGTCGACCAGCCGCACGTCGAGCTCGGGCAGGCCCGGCGGCTCGCCGGTGTCGCGGAACAGCACCGTGTCGAGGCTGCCGAAGCTCAGGCTGCCGCCGCGCAGCGTTCCATACAGACGCGGCCGCACGAGCGTGACTCGCCCGATCCGCGGCCTGCCGAGGCGGTAACGGACGGTTACCTCGGCGCGCTCGATCGTCAGATCGGGCGAGCGCGGATCGCCGACCACCACGTCGGTCAGCACCTGGCGCCCGGCGCCGATGCTTTCGACGGTGTAGGTTGCCGGTATGCCGTATTGCCGCAGCTGGCCTTCGATGACGTTGCCGGCGATCCGCTCGCGCGCGAACCACGCCGCGGCGAGCGCGATCAGCAGCACGAGGCCCAGAGCTCCGAGCACGCGCGGCCACCGGCGGCGCCGTGTTGCAACCTCGGCGACCTCCAGCTTCTCTCCGGGCTCGCCTTGCGCGTCCGCCATCGACCCCCACTTGCGCGCCCCGCCCGCGATAGGCAATGCGCCGAGAAGCGATTGCGATGCCGGGGGAAAGGTTGCCGGAGCCTGAAGACCAGATCGCTCCGCCCGGCCACGCGGGGCACCGCGCGCGGCTGCGCCAGCGGCTGCTCGCCGGCGGGGCCGAGGCGCTCGCCGACTACGAGGTGCTCGAATACCTGCTGTTCGCGGCCAATCCCCGGGGCGATACCAAGCCGCTGGCGAAAGCGCTGCTCGAGCGGTTCGGCAGCCTCGCCGCGGTGCTCAACGCCGAGCCCGGCGCGCTGACTCAGGTGCCCCGAATGGGCGAGACGGGCGCCGCGGCGTTGAAGGCGGTCGCGCTCGCCGCCCGGCGCATGGCGCGCGGCGAGGTCCAGCAGAAGCCGGTGCTCGGCAGCTGGCAGGCGCTGATCGACTACCTGACGATCGACATGGCGCACCTCACGGTCGAGCGGGTGCGGGTGCTCTACCTCGACACCCGCAATCGCCTGATCATGGACCATCACGTCGGCGACGGCTCGATCGACGAGGCGGCGATCCACCCGCGCGAGGTGGTGAGGAAGGCGCTCGACGTGGGCGCGACGGCGATGATCCTGGTGCACAATCACCCGAGCGGCAACCCCGAACCGAGCCGGGCGGACATCGACATCACGCGCCGCATCGCCGAGGCGGGCCGCCTGCTCGGCATCGTCGTCCACGACCACGTGATCGTCGGGCGCAGCGGCCACGCCAGTCTCAAGGCCAAGGGGTTGCTATAGCCGCCTCGCCCCCCTAGCCGCTCGCGCGCCCCAACCGGAGTCTCGCATGGTTCCCCGCTACGCACGCCCCGCCATGACTGCGATCTGGGAGCCCGAGGCGCGCTATCGCATCTGGTTCGAGATCGAGGCCCACGCGACCGAGAAGCTCGGCGAACTGGGTGTCGTGCCGCAAAGCGCCGCCAGGGCGCTGTGGCAGTGGTGGGCAGCGGGCCCGGCAATCGACGTCGCCGCGATCGACGCGATCGAGGCGGTGACCCGGCACGACGTGATCGCGTTCCTCACCTGGGTCGCCGAGCAGGTGGGAGAAGAGGCGCGGTTCATGCACCAGGGCATGACCAGCTCCGACGTGCTCGACACCACGCTCTCGGTCCAGCTCGCGCGCGCGAGCGACATCCTCCTCGAGGACCTCGACCAGCTGCTCGCCGCGCTGCGGCGCCGCGCCGAGGAGCACAAGTATACTCCCACCATCGGCCGCAGCCACGGCATCCACGCCGAGCCGACCACGTTCGGGCTGAAGCTGGCGCAGGCGTACGCCGAGTTCGCGCGCTGCCGCGAGCGGCTGGTCGCCGCGCGGGCCGAGATCGCGACCTGCGCGATCAGCGGCGCGGTGGGGACATTCGCCAACGTCGCGCCCGAAGTCGAGGCGCACGTCGCGGGCAAGCTCGGCCTCGCGGTCGAGCCGATCAGCACCCAGGTCATTCCGCGCGACCGGCACGCGATGTTCTTTGCAACGCTGGGGGTGATCGCCAGCTCGATCGAGCGCCTCGCGGTCGAGATCCGCCACCTCCAGCGCACCGAGGTGCTCGAGGCCGAGGAGTATTTCGCGCCCGGACAGAAGGGCAGCTCGGCGATGCCGCACAAGCGCAACCCGGTGCTGACCGAGAACCTCACCGGCCTCGCGCGGATGGTGCGCAGCGCGGTGGTCCCGGCGATGGAGAACGTCGCGCTGTGGCACGAGCGCGACATCAGCCATTCCTCCGTCGAGCGCTTCATCGGCCCCGACGCGACGATCACCCTCGATTTCGCGCTGGCGCGGCTGACCGGCGTGATCGACAAGCTGCTCGTGTATCCGGAACGGATGCAAAGGAACCTCGACCGGATGGGCGGGCTCGTCCATTCGCAGCGGGTGCTGCTCGCGCTCACCCAGGCCGGGGTCAGCCGCGAGGACGCCTACGCCATCGTGCAGCGCAGCGCGATGAAAGTGTGGGAGAGCGACGGCGCGCTGAGCCTGCTCGACCTGCTCAAGGCGGACCCCGAAGTCACCGCCGCGCTGTCCGCCGACGAGCTCGAACGGCGGTTCGACCTCGATTATCATTTCGCTGAGGTCGACACGATCTTCGCGCGGGTATTCGGCGGCTAGCGCGCTCTTTCCAACGTCCGCTATCCGCCGTAAGCCCGAGGCAAGCCGTCGGAGAAGAAAGATGCAGATCGTCCGCACGATAGTCTGGGTCGCGCTGCTGGTCGTGTTCGTGGCCTTCACGATGCTCAACTGGGACAAGGCGCTGGCGGTGCGCATCTGGCCCGAGATGGTCTGGGACACCCGCTTGCCGGCGGTGGTGGTGGTGTCGTTCCTGCTCGGCCTCATTCCGATGTGGCTGATCCATCGCGGCAGCAAATGGCGGCTCCAGCGGCGCATCTCGGGGCTCGAGGCGGCGGCTCGGAGCGCCGCGCTGACCGCGCCGCACTCTCCCCCGGCAACGAGCCCGGCAGCGCCGGTCGAGGGCGTGATCGACCCGACGCCGGCCGAGCCGGCATCGACGCATTTGGCGCCCGCGCCCGATGCTCCGTCGCCCCCCGGCCCGGTCCCCGGCGCGCCCGTGCCGAAGGACGACATCCTCCGGTGACGAGTCCGGTCTACCTGGCGCTCGATCTGCCGCAGCTCGACGCGGCCCGGGCGCTCGCCGAGAAGGTCAAGGCTCATGTCGGCGGCCTCAAGCTGGGGCTCGAGTTCTTCTGCGCGCACGGCCATCACGGAGTGCACGAGATCGCCCGGGTCGGCCTGCCGATCTTCCTCGACCTCAAGCTGCACGACATTCCCAACACGGTCGCCGCCGCGATGCAGGCGATCCACGTGCTCGAGCCGGCGATCGTCACCGTCCACGCCGGCGGCGGGCGGGCGATGATGGAAGACGCCAAGGCCGCGGCCGCCAACGGCACCAAAGTGGTCGCGGTGACGATGCTCACCAGCCTCGACGAGCGCGATCTCGCGCGCACGGGGGTTCAAGGGAGCGCGCGCGACCAGGTAATGCGCCTCGCCGAACTGGCGCACGCCGCCGGGCTCGACGGCGTGGTCTGCTCGGGCCACGAGATCAAGGCGGTGAGGGGGCGGTGGAAAGACGGCTTCTTCGTCGTCCCCGGGCTGCGGCTGCCGGCGGCCGGCGTCGGCGATCAGAAGCGGGTGGTCACCCCGCGCCAGGCGCGCGACGACGGCGCCAGCGTGCTCGTGGTCGGCCGCCCGATCAGCCGCGCTGCGGACCCGCTCGCCGCCGCCCGCGCGATCGAGGCGACGCTCTAGGACCCGCAAGCACGGTTCGCGCGTTATCCGCGGAAATTGGGAGTAACACCGATGAGGATCGCAGCCCTTCTGTCCGGTTTCGCGCTAGCGGCGCTCGCGGCGCCGGCCGCTGCGCAGGTTCCCGCTCCGCCGCTCGAAGTCGCCCCCGGCAACAGCGTGCTCACCGTCACCGCCGAGGGCAAGACGATCCGCCAGCCCGACCTCGCGGTGTTCAACGCCGGCGTCACCACCCAAGGGAGCACCGCGGGCGCCGCGCTGGCCGAAAACTCGCGGGCAATGGATCGGGTGATCGCCGCCCTGCGCAGGGCCGGCATCGCGGAGCGCGACATCCAGACCTCCAACCTGTCGATCTCGCCGATCTACGCTGATCCCAATCGCGACGCGATCATGGCCGCGCGGGTGAGCGGCCAGCCGTACGTGCCGCCGCCGCCCGAGCAGCAGGTGCCCAGGATCGTCGGCTACCAGGCGAGCAACAACGTGTCGGTGCGCCAGCGCGATCTGGGAAAATTCGGCACGGTGATCGACACCCTCGCCGCCGCCGGCGCGAACCAGATCAGCGGGCCGGCGTTCCAGCTCGACAATCCCGACCCGGCGCTCGATCAGGCGCGGCTGGAAGCGGTCAAGACCGCGCGCGCCCGCGCCGAGCTCTATGCCGGGGCGACGAACCTGCGGATCGTTCGCATCCTCTCGCTCAGCGAATCGGGTGGCTATTACGGCCCGCCGCCGGTGGTGTTCGCGCGCGAGGCGATCGCGGTGACCGCGTCGGCGCCCCCGCCGCCGCCCGCCCCGGTGCAGCCGGGCGAGCTGCAGATGACCACCAGCGTGACGATGCAGTTCGAGCTCGGCCCGCGCTGAACGCTTGCGGTCCGGCCGGGGCGCGCTATCTGCGCCGGCGATGAGCGGACGGTTGGTCAAAGTGTGCGGGTGCAACACCCCCGAGGCGGTGGATGCCTCCGTCGATGCCGGCGCGGACTACATCGGCCTCGTTCACTACCCGCCCTCGCCCCGGCACGTGACGCTGGAACAAGGCGCGAAGCTGCGCGCGCGCGTGCCGCCATCGACCAAGGTCGTGCTGCTGCTGGTCAACGAGCAGCCGGTCCCCACCGCGCAGGCGGTCGATACGATCAAGCCCGACGTGGTCCAGTTCCACGGCGGCGAGACGCCCGAATGGCTCGCGCTGCTGCGCCAGCACGTGCCGCACGAGTTGTGGAAGGCGGTCGGCCTGCGCAGTGCCGAAACGCTGACCAGCACGCTGCGCTTCAAGGATGCCGCGCACCGGGTGCTGTACGATTCGGCCAAGGGCGCGCTGCCCGGCGGCAACGGGTTGACGATCGACTGGTCGCTGCTCGCAGGCTTCCGCCACCAGATCGACTGGGGGCTCGCCGGCGGGCTCACGCCCGATAACGTTGCCGAGGCGATCCGGGTGACGCAGGCGCCGCTGGTCGACGCCTCGAGCGGGCTCGAGACCGCGCCGGGCGTGAAGGACGCCGGCCGCATCCGCGCATTCGTGCAGGCGGCCCGCGCGGCCTAGCCTCTCGACTTCGCCCTTCGCGCGCGGCAAGGGGCCGGGCAGATGGCAACCGCACCCAACTCATTCCGCAACATGCCCGATGAACGGGGGCATTTCGGCGATTACGGTGGGCGCTATGTCGCCGAGACGCTGATGCCGCTGATCCTCGAGCTCGAGACCGCTTATCGCGCGGCGCAGGCGGACCCGGCGTTCCAGGCGCAGTTCGACGATCTGATGGCGCATTACGTTGGCCGCCCGAGCCCGCTCTACTTCGCCGAGCGGCTGACCGAGGCATTGGGCGGCGCGCAAGTGTGGTTCAAGCGCGACGAACTGAACCACACCGGCGCGCACAAGATCAACAACTGCATCGGCCAGATCCTGCTCGCGATCCGCATGGGCAAGACCAGGATCATCGCCGAGACCGGCGCGGGCCAGCACGGCGTCGCCACCGCCACCGTCTGCGCGCGGTTCGGCCTGCCGTGCACCATCTTCATGGGCGCCACGGATGTGGCGCGCCAGCAGCCCAACGTGTTCCGCATGAAACTGCTTGGCGCCGAGGTGATCCCGGTCACCAGCGGCGCGGCGACGCTGAAGGATGCGATGAACGAGGCGCTGCGCCACTGGGTGGCGCACGTCGAGGACACGTTCTACATCATCGGCACCGCCGCCGGCCCGCATCCCTATCCCGAGCTGGTGCGCGACTTCCAGAGCGTGATCGGCAAGGAAGCGCGCGCGCAGATGCTATCGCGCACCGGCCGCCTCCCAGACCTACTGGTCGCCGCGATCGGCGGCGGCAGCAACGCGATCGGGCTGTTCCACCCGTTCCTCGACGATGCCGAGGTCAAGATGCTCGGGGTCGAGGCGGCGGGGCACGGGCTCGACAAGCAGCACGCGGCGAGCCTCGCCGGCGGTGCGCCCGGCGTGCTCCACGGCAACAAGACCTATCTGCTGCAGGACGCGGACGGCCAGATCGCCGAGGCGCACTCGATCAGCGCGGGCCTCGACTACCCCGGCATCGGCCCCGAGCACGCCTGGCTCAAGGACACTGGCCGGGTCGAATACACCGCGGTGACCGACGACGAGGCGCTCGATGCGTTCCAGCTCCTCTGCCGAACCGAGGGCATCATCCCCGCGCTCGAGCCCAGCCACGCCATCGCCGCCGTTGCCAAGCGCGCCAAGGAGATGGACCGCGACGCGATCATCCTCGCGAATTTGTGCGGGCGCGGGGACAAGGACATCTTCACGGTGGCGGAGCATCTTGGGGTGGCAATGTAATAACGCGTAGCCGTGCGGCGAGTACCTACAGGAGAAGCGTCATGGCCACTGAGCAAATGCCAGACCAAAATGATGAGCGATCATCGAAGAAGATCAACAAGATACGAATTGCTCTTCTGATCGTGCTTGCGCTCGCCATGGTCGGCGCCTGGATGCGAGACAACGAGCGCGAAAGCCCAAGTCGTCAATCACCGGACGGCAGTGGCTGGTACAAGGACAGCGGTCTGACCAATGCGCAAGTCATCGAAATCTCAGAGTTCTGTCGCGACAATCCTGATAGCTGGAAATGTCAGTAGGTTATGACCCGCCTCGCCTCCGCCTTCGCCAAGGCTCGCCCTGCGCTTGTTTGCTTCATCACCGCGGGTGACGGCGACACCGCGGCCAACCTCGACGCGCTCGTCGATGGCGGGGCGGACGTGATCGAGCTCGGGATGCCGTTCACCGATCCGATGGCCGACGGGCCGGCGATCCAGGCGGCGAACTTGCGCAGCCTCGGCGCGGGCACCACCACCGCCGACGTGCTGCTCGCCGCCAACGAGTTCCGCGAGCGCCACCCCGACGTGCCTCTCGTGCTGATGGGCTATGCCAACCCGATGATCCGCCGCGGGCCCAAGTGGTTTGCCGGGCAAGCGAAGGCTGCCGGCATCGACGGGGTGATTTGCGTGGACATCCCGCCCGAGGAGGACGACGCGCTCGGACCCGCGCTGCGCGCCGCCGGCATCGACCTCATCCGCCTCGCCACCCCGACCACCGACAGCGCGCGGCTGCCGGCGGTGCTCGAGGGCTCGTCGGGGTTCGTCTATTACGTCTCGGTCGCCGGGATCACCGGGCTGCA
>JBHWTG010000295.1:0-2724 GCA_043427735.1 Tsuneonella sp.
GTCTCGCGTCACCTCGCTGGCAAACGAGTTCAGCTGATCGACCATCGTGTTGATGGTGTTCTTGAGCTCGAGGATCTCGCCGCGCACCTCGACGGTGATCTTCTTCGACAGGTCGCCGCGCGCGACCGCGGTGGTCACCTCGGCGATGTTGCGCACCTGGCCGGTGAGGTTCGCCGCCATCGAGTTCACGTTCTCGGTGAGGTCGGCCCAGGTGCCCGCGACCCCCGGCACTTGCGCCTGCCCGCCGAGCTTCCCCTCCGTACCCACCTCACGCGCGACGCGGGTCACCTCGCTGGCGAAACCGTTGAGCTGGTCGACCATCGTTTTGATCGTGTTCTTGAGCTCGAGGATCTCGCCCTTCACGTCGACGGTGATCTTCTTGGAGAGGTCGCCTTGCGCCACCGCCGTCGTCACTTCGGCGATGTTGCGCACCTGCCCGGTGAGGTTCGCGGCCATCGAGTTGACGTTGTCGGTGAGGTCCTTCCAGGTGCCGCCGACGCCGGGCACCTGCGCCTGCCCGCCGAGCTTGCCTTCGGTGCCGACCTCGCGCGCGACGCGGGTGACCTCGCTGGCGAAGCCGTTGAGCTGATCGACCATCGTGTTGATGGTGTTCTTGAGCTCGAGGATCTCGCCCTTCACGTCGACGGTGATCTTCTTGGAGAGGTCGCCCTGCGCGACCGCGGTGGTCACCTCGGCGATGTTGCGCACCTGGCCGGTGAGGTTGGCCGCCATCGAGTTCACGTTCTCGGTGAGATCGGCCCAGGTCCCAGCGACCCCCGGCACCTGCGCCTGCCCGCCGAGCTTGCCCTCGGTGCCGACCTCGCGCGCGACCCGGGTCACCTCGCTGGCGAAGCCGTTGAGCTGATCGACCATCGTGTTGATCGTGTTCTTGAGCTCGAGGATCTCGCCCTTCACGTCGACGGTGATCTTCTTGGACAGGTCGCCGAGCGCCACCGCAGTGGTCACTTCGGCGATGTTGCGCACCTGGCCGGTGAGGTTCGCGGCCATCAGGTTGACGTTGTCGGTGAGATCCTTCCAGGTGCCCGCGACACCCTTGACGCGCGCCTGACCGCCGAGCTTGCCCTCGGTGCCGACCTCGCGCGCGACGCGGGTCACCTCGTCTGCGAAGCTGCCGAGCTGCTCGACCATCGTGTTGACGACCTTGCCGATGCGCAGGAACTCGCCCTTCAGCGGCCGCCCGTCGCTCTCGACGGTCATCTCCTGCGTCAGGTCGCCCCGCGCCACCGCGCCGAGCACCCGGCTGACCTCGGTGATCGGCTGCGCCATGTCGTCGACCAGCTCGTTGACGGCGCGCAGCTTGGCGTCCCATCCGCCGGTCGCTCCGCGAACGTTCGCCCGCTGCCCGATCTTGCCTTCCTTGCCGACCGCCCGCGCCAGCCGCTCGAATTCGTGGGTGATCTGCTGGTTGCGCTCGACGACTTCGTTGAACAGCGCGGCGACTTCGACGTCCGCCCCGGACCCGCTTTCGCGCATGCGAACCGAGAAGTCGCCGGCGCACAGCTTGCGCAGCGCCTGCACGAGCTCGCGGCGGCCGGCCGCGGACTCTGCCAGATCGGTATGGATGTTCACGTCGACCCTCCCAGCGCGCGCACGCACGCCCGCTTTCGCGCAACCGGTCGCGCCGCGAGAGGTTCCCGCCCGCGCTCGGTCGCGCGGTCGCGTTCGCCCCGGCGTCGGGTCAGTTCGACGGGCGTTCCGTGTCCGCCTCGCGCTTGCGGGTCACGCGCACATCGACGTCCACATCGCCGACCTCGCGCTTGACCGCCCGGGCGGTATCGGCGGCGACGTTGGCCGCGCCCGTCGCCACCGACTTCACCGTGCGGCCGGTGTCGGCGGCTGCCTTCTCGATCCGCTGCTCGTCATACTTGACGGTGACCTGATCGTTCGCGCGATCGTTCTCGACCGCGCAGGCGGCGAGCCCGAGCGCTGCGAGGCAGGCGAGCATCCGCACCGTCAGCGCCCTGGCGCAACGGGCTTCCTGCGCCGCTCGCTGTAGCGCTTGAGCGCATACCCGCCGGCCGCTGCCGCGATGATGCCCGGCAACCCGAAACGCCGCGCCAGCGCGACCGAGGCCACGCCCATCAGCGCCCCGCCCGGTTCGTTCACCCCGCGGGTATGCTTCGCCGCCTTGGCGCCGAGAACTCCACCGACAATCTTGCCCAGCATTGTGCAATCTCCTTCACCCGAACAATCCGAGACCGTCGCGATTGGTTCCGCGGCGGGGGGTGCGGGGGGCAGAGGAGAAACCTGGTGAGCCCTGCTGGGTTCGAACCAGCGACCTACTGATTAAAAGTCAGTTGCTCTACCGACTGAGCTAAGGGCCCAAACCGCGGTCTGGCGCCGGGAGGCCCTAGGGCAGCGGCGTCGGACGGGTCAAGCGGGTCAGCAGCTGGCGCATGGTGCGGCCGCTCACCGGATCGCGCCAGTGCGGGGCGATCACGGCGGCGGGGGCGAGGACGAACGCGCGGCGGCGGAACTCGGGATGCGGCACGGCGAGGCGCGCGCTGTGCCACGGTCCGCCGCTCCACAGAATCAGGTCGAGGTCGAGCACGCGCGCGCGCCAGCGCTGCCCCCGGCGCCGGCGGCCGAACGCCTGCTCGATCCCCTGGAGCAGCTCGAGCAGCCGCTCGGGCGCAAGCGCGCCGGCGACGAGCGCCGCGGCGTTGGCGTAGCGCCGGCGCGAAGGGCCGAGCGGCGCAGAGC
>JBHWTG010000296.1:0-2534 GCA_043427735.1 Tsuneonella sp.
CCTGTGGTGCCCTTGAGGTGATTGAGCAGGCTGACGAGGTCCGGCGCGGCGATCACCGGCACCCCGCTCGCCCAGCGCGCCTCGCTGCCCTGGCTCGCGGGGCAGATCAGGCCGGCTTCGGCTTCGCTCGCGTGGATCGCGGCGAGCAGCACTCCGGGCGAGGGCGCGACGCGACCGTCCAGCGCCAGCTCGCCGACCGCGATCCAGTCGCCGAGCTGCTCGGCGTCGGTCACCCCCATCGCCGCGAGTAGCGCGAGCGCGATCGGCAGATCGTAGTGGCTGCCCTCCTTGGGCAGGTCGGCGGGCGAGAGGTTGATCGTGATCCGCTTGGGCGGGAGCGACAGCCCCATCGCGGCAAGCGCGGCCTGGACCCGTTCTCGGCTCTCGCCGACCGCCTTGTCGGGCAGGCCGACGAGGTTGAACCGCGGCATCCCCGCGGCGACCTGGCACTGCACCTCGACGGCGCGCGCCTCCAGCCCGAGATAGGCCACCGTCCGGACCAGTGCGACCACGAAACCCCCTGCGACGTGGGCGCAGCTTTGGCGGCAAACCGGGCGCAAGTCGAGTGGCCGGCGCGATCAGCGCTAACGCGGCGCCAACCATTCCGCTTGGCGATCCGGCAAGGGTCGCGCGGCTAGCCCGGGCGGCATGCGCTTCGTGCTCGCCTCGTTCGCTCTCGCTGCCTGGGCCCTCGGCGCTCCCGCGGCGGCGCAAGTGCGCACGATCGCCGTGGTCGAGGAATGGGTCGAGGAGGTCGCCGCCCCGCCGGTGCCGCAAGGGGTGGCTGCGTACGGCCCGTTCCGTGTGCTCGGCGCCGGCCGCGCGGCGCTGGTCGACGCCACCGACGGCGCGAGCCCCGGGGCGTTCGCGGCGATGCTGCGCGATCATCCGGACATCGCCATGCTCGAGCTGGTCGAGTGCCCGGGGACCGACGACGACACCGCCAACCTGAAGCTCGGGCGGATGATTCGCGCGCGCGGGATCGCCACCCACGTTCCCGCCGGGGGCTCGGTGCGCTCGGGCGCGGTCGAGCTGTTCCTCGCCGGCGCGCGCCGGTCGATCGACGACGGCGCGGAGTTCGCGGTCCATGCCTGGCGCGACAGCGACGGGCGCGAGCCCGCCGACTTCGCCGCCGATTCGCCGGTTAACCGGACCTATCTCGATTACTACCGCGAGATGGGGCTCGCCCGGCCGCAGGCGTTCTACGACATGACCAACGCGGTGGCCAACGCCGAGGCACGCTGGCTGACCGCGCAGGACATGCGCGCGTGGCTCGGCGAGGGTGGCGAGGGCGACGTGACCGCCAAAGCGCCCGCCATCGCCTATCGGATGGTCCCGGCGGAACGGCCCCTGCCTTGACTTGAGCCCGCGCATCCCATAGGGGCGCGCGCCTGACGGCGATCCAAGCCACCAGCGGCCGGATCGCCCCTTTTGCATTCTTAGATACCCGAGGATCCGATGAAGCGGACGTTTCAGCCCAGCAATCTCGTGCGCGCGCGCCGCCACGGCTTTTTCGCGCGCAAGGCGACCCCGGGCGGGCGCAAGGTGCTGCGCGCCCGCCGCGCCCGCGGCCGCAAGGTGCTGAGCGCCTGACCGTATCTGCGCCCGCCGATCCGGGCGGGCGTCCCTTGCCGCTGTTCCTTCTCTTCGTTCGGGCCAGCTGCCGGCGCGCGCCTCCGATAGGCCAGCGCCTGACGGCTGATTGAGCCAAGCGCGCTTTGCGGGCTCCCTGGTTCGCGAGCCCGTTTCGATGTGCGCCTTTCAAGCGGTGTATTAGTCGCCTATATCTCTGCTGTGCCTATCGAGACCATCCGCAAGCGGGCCGACTTTCTCGCGGCGAACCGCGGTGTGCGCGTGGCCCGCCCGGGGTTCGTGCTGCTGGCGCACCCGAACGGCGGGCGCGGCAAGCGCTTCGGGGTCACGGTCACGAAGAAGATCGGCAACGCGGTGGTGCGCAACCGGATGAAGCGGCGCCTGCGCGAGCTGCTGCGCGCTGCGCTTCCCGCCGAGGGCCTCGCCGACCACGACCACGTGCTGATCGGCCGCGACGGCGGGGTGGAGCGCGACTTCGCCTTGCTGCGCGCCGAGCTCGCCCAGGCGCTCGCCCGCGCCGCCGCGGGTAAGGGCGATCCGCCGCGGAACAGGCGTCCTCCCCGGAACGGGGAGGCATGAAGCACCTGCTCATCCTCATCGCCCGCGCGTGGCAGTGGGGGCCCAGCCGGGTGCTGCCGCCCAGTTGCCGCTACGCGCCCTCGTGCTCGCAATATGCCATCGAGGCGCTCGGCAGGCACGGCGCATTGAAGGGTGGATGGATCGCGGCGAAGCGTATAATGCGCTGCCACCCCTGGGGCGGGCACGGCTACGACCCGGTGCCCTAGAACGACCGCCAGCGACAGACAGAACCGGGATCGACCTTCTTTGGACAACCAGCGCAACCTCCTTCTCGCCGTGGTGCTGTGCGGCCTGCTGCTGTTCGGCTGGGACGCGGCGACGACCTATTTCTACCCGCAACCCAAGGAGCCGGTGCGCAGTCA
>JBHWTG010000297.1:0-8377 GCA_043427735.1 Tsuneonella sp.
CTGGTGCTCAACAGCGACTACACCGCCGAGAGCGCCGCGGCCGACATCGCCGGCGGGCGGTGCGAGGCGGTCTCGTTCGGCCGGCCGTACATCTCCAACCCGGACCTTGCCGAGCGGATCGCGGTCGGCGCCGAATGGGCCGAGAACGTCAACGTGCCGGCGAGCTGGTACCTGCCGGGTCCCGCCGGCTACATCGACTATCCGACGATGGACGAACAGCGCGCCGCCGCGGAATAGCGGCTACTGTTCGGCCTCCGGGGTGGCGGTCTCCGTGGGGGCAGGGGCGGCAGCCGGCTCGGTGGGGGCGGGGCCCGGGGTCGGCTGCGCCGCATCGGCTCGCGCGGGGGTATTTGCCGCCTCGGTATCGCCACCCGGGCTCTCCGCGGAATCGCGCAGCGGCGGGCTCTGCGAGGTGACCGTGTCGAGCGGCAGCATGTCGTCGCTGATCGTGCCGCCGAGCACTTCGCCCGCGGCGGTCGTGCGCTCGCCCTCCGCGTCGCGCTCGCCGCCGCATGCGGCAAGCACCAGTGCCAACGCGGGAATGAAGCGCTTCATCGGCGGTCCTGACATTGTCCGAGCGCGGCGAGGAAGTCGCCGGCGCGCGCGAGCAATGCCGCATCGAACGCCCCGGGCGCAAGCGCGATGCCGAGCCTGGCCAGGCTGGTCACGCCGTGCTCGGCGATCCCGCACGGCACGATGCCCCCGAAATGGGCGAGATCGGGCGCGAGGTTGACCGAGAACCCGTGCATCGTCACCCAGCGCCGCACCCGCACCCCGATCGCGCCGATCTTGGCCTCCGCGCCGTCCAGGTCGCGGGTCCAGATGCCGATCCGCCCGGGCGCGCGCCAGCTGTCGACCCCGAAGTCGGCGAGCGTGGCGATGACCCAGCCCTCGAGCGAGTGGACGAAGTTGCGCACATCCTTACCCCGCCGGCCGAGATCGAGCAGCACGTAGCCGATCCGCTGGCCGGGCCCGTGGTAGGTGAAGCGCCCGCCGCGGCCTGCCTCGACCACCTCGAACCGCGGGTCGAGCAGCTCGCCCGCCTGCGCGCTGGTGCCCGCGGTGTAGACCGGCGGATGCTCGAGCAGCCAGACGAGCTCGCGCGCCTCGCGCGCGGCGATCGCGCGGCTGCGCGCCTCCATCTCCGCGAGCGCGGCGCGGTAGGGCGCCGGCGCCGGGGACACGCGCAGCTCGATCTCGGGCGGCAGGGTTGTGGACACGGCCGTTGCGTGGCGCGGCGCGGGGCGGTTATCAAGGCCGATCAACCCGGCAGCGAGGGACCAGCGATGAAGTTCGACATGACCGCCGCGTGGAACGAGGCCACCCGCCTGCTGTCCGCCAACCGGCAGGTGCTGTTCGTCGTCGCCGGGGTGTTCTTCTTCCTGCCGGCGCTCGCCTACGGCCTCGCGTTCGGCAGCCAGATGGCCGGCGTCGAGGCGGCGCAGGCGAGCGATCCCGATCCCGAGGCGATGTTCCGCGCGATGCTGGGGATCTTCCGCGATTACTGGTGGATCATGCTCTTGACGACGATCGTCCAGTGGTTCGGCACGCTCGGGCTGCTGGTGCTGCTCACCGACCGCGCGCGGCCGACGGTGGGCGAGGCGCTGCGGATCGGCGCCGGGCTGCTGCTGCCCTACCTCGGCGCGCAGCTGCTTGTGAGCTGCCTGTTCGGGCTGCTGCTGCTGCTGCCCTTCGCCACCGCCGCGAGCGGCGGGGTGGGGGCGGCGCTGCTGGTCGGCCTCGTCGCGCTGATCGCGCTGGTCTATCTGTTCACCAAGTTCCTGCTGGTCTCGCCGGTGGTGGCGGTCGATCGGGTGCGCAACCCGCTTGCCGCGCTCGGCCGGTCGTGGCGGCTCAGCAAGGGCAACTCGCTGCGATTGTTCCTGTTCGTGGCGCTGCTGGCGGTCGCGTTCATCGTGGTCGCCGGGGTGGCGAGCATGATCGCCGGCCTGCTGTTCGCGCTCGCCGGCGCCGAGGTCGCGCTGGTGGGCGACGCGATCGTCTCGGCGCTGGTGAATGCGCTGTTCACCGTGCTGTTCGTCGCCGTGCTGGCCGCGATCCACCGGCAACTGGCCGGCCCCGCGGCCGAGACCGTGAGCGAGACGTTCAGCTAGTTCTTCGACGAGCGCGCTTCAGTGCGCGCCGCAGCCAGATGCCCGCCAGCGCGAGCGGAGCGACAAACCAGGCGAGGTAAAGCCAGCCGGCCGGGCCTGCGCCAGCCGAGCAGATGACGAGTTCCGCGAACTCAGCCCGGCTGCTGCCACGGCGGTCGAGGCAGTCGATGTCTAGCCCGAGCCACCCGGGAAGCAGGAGGTCGCCGGCAATCGCGGCTACGGCAATCGCCGCGGCCAGCAGGAGCCCGGCAAAGCTGACCCGGATGACCGGTGGCGTCTCGCTCACTGGCAGGCGAGGCACTCGTCGTAATCGGTCGTCGGCAGCTCGTACTTGGCCGGCTCGGCGGTGTTGTCGGCCTCGACCCCGCCGGCGAACCCGGCGCGCTGCACGCTCTTCGAGCGCAGGTAGTAGAGGCTCTTGATGCCCTTCTCCCACGCCTGGAAGTGGAGCATCGCGAGGTCCCACTTGTCGACGTCGGCGGGGATGAACAGGTTGAGGCTCTGCGCCTGGTCGATGAACGGAGTGCGGTCGGCTGCGAACTCGAGCAGCCAGCGCTGGTCGATCTCGAAGCTGGTCTTGAAGACCGCCTTCTCTTCCGGCGTGAGGAAGTCGAGATGCTGGACCGAGCCGCCCTTCTCGAGGATCGAGTTCCACACGTTGGTCGAGTTCTTGGCCTTCTTCTCGAGCAGTTTCTCGAGATACGGGTTCTTGACCACGAAGCTGCCCGACAGCGTCTTGTGGGTGTAGATGTTCGCCGGGATCGGTTCGATGCAGGCGCTGGTGCCGCCGCAGATGATGCTGATCGAGGCGGTCGGCGCGATCGCCATCTTGCAGCTGAAGCGCTCCATGGCGCCCGCGTCGGCCGCGTCGGGGCAGGGCCCGCGCTCCTCGGCGAGCACCATGCTCGCCTCCTCGGCCCTGGCGGCGATGTGCTTGAACATTTTCAGGTTCCACACTTTCGCCATCGGGCTTTCGAAGCCGATGCCCTTCATCTGCAGGAAGGAGTGGAAGCCCATCACCCCCATGCCGACGCTGCGCTCGCGCGCGGCGGAATACTTCGCGCGGGCCATCTCGTCGGGCGCGCGGTCGATATAGTCCTGCAGCACGTTGTCGAGGAAGCGCATCACGTCCTCGATGAAGGCCTTGTCGCCTTCCCACTCGTCCCACGTCTCAAGGTTCAATGACGACAGGCAGCACACCGCGGTGCGATCGTTGCCGAGGTGGTCGATGCCGGTCGGCAGCGTGATCTCGCTGCACAGATTCGAGGTCGAGACCTTGAGCCCGAGGTCGCGGTGGTGGCGCGGCATCGCCCGGTTCACCGTGTCGGAGAACACGATGTAGGGCTCGCCCGTGGCGAGGCGGGTTTCGACCAGCTTCTGGAACAGGCTGCGCGCGTCGACCGTGCCGCGTACCTCGCCGGTCTTGGGGCTGGTCAGCTGCCACTCTCCGCCCGCGCGCACGCACTCCATGAACGCGTCGCTGACCAGCACACCATGGTGGAGGTTCAGCGCCTTGCGATTGAAATCGCCCGACGGCTTCCTGATCTCGAGGAATTCCTCGATCTCCGGATGGCTCACGTCGAGATAGCACGCCGCCGAGCCACGCCGCAGCGAACCCTGGCTGATCGCCAGCGTCAGGCTGTCCATCACCCGCACGAACGGGATGATCCCGCTGGTCTTGCCGTTGAGGCCGACCGGCTCGCCGATCCCGCGCACGTTGCCCCAGTAGGTGCCGATGCCGCCGCCGCGGCTCGCTAGCCACACGTTCTCGTTCCAGGTGCCGACGATGCCCTCGAGGCTGTCGCTGACCGAATTGAGGTAGCAGGAGATCGGAAGGCCGCGGTTGGTGCCGCCGTTGGACAGCACCGGGGTGGCCGGCATGACCCACAGCTTCGAGATGTAGTCGTACAGCCGCTGCGCGTGATCCTGGTCGTCGGCGTAGGCATCGGCGACGCGGGCGAACAGGTCCTGGTAGCTTTCGCCCGGCAGCAGGTAGCGGTCGTCCAGCGTCTCCTTGCCGAAGTCGGTGAGGAGCGCATCGCGCGAATTGTCGGTGACCACCTTGAAGCGCCGGTCGGCGATCTTCTTGCTGTCGTCCGCCGGCCTCGCCGCGGCCTTGGCCACCTCCGCCATAGCGTCCGCCGCCACGCCTGCGACCAGCGCCTCGCTGCCTTTGTCCGCTCGCTCCATCTTCACCGCCGCGCGCTTGGGAAGGGCCGCCTGGTCCGATTCGCCGGTCGCATCGACTGTCGTCTCGCCAAGTTCCATGGCCGCTTCGTCCCCAGTCCTGAAATCCATCGTGCCCCGTCCATCTTGCCGTGGATCGCCGGGGCCCGCGCCCCGCTGTTCCACCTTCGTTCGATTCGGAGCCGAGGCCCCACAGCTATCAGTTCGGGCCGGCAAGCGGGCGAAAACTTTTCCCCAGATCGCTCACCCGCCGGGGCCTGAGAGGGGTGTCTTGCAAGGCTGGCTTGCCAATCGTGCGCATGTGGGGCGCGCAGCGGGCAAAACCAGTTCTTGTGGGTCATCCCCCTCAGGTGACCACAACCTATAGTGAATCATCCCGGACTCGGGCGCAATAGCGCCAGGCCGGGGCGACCGCGCCGAACCCGTTAGTGCGCCGTGGTGTATTAGCTTTCTGCAACGCAGCGACGCGCCGGAACTGCGCCACCTGTGCGCTGCGCAAGAGGCAAAATCGAACCGTTGAAAAAAAGTTCGGCTTCGCCCGCGGCGTGCGGGCGCAGCCAGGCCCGGCATCGGAACGATCCGCGCTGCCCGGCCTTGAGCAGGCACAGCTCTTCATTCGTCATCTGCAGGTGGGACATGGCGAGAGACGACCGCAAGAACGACACGATCGACGCCGCAACCAGCGCCGACATCTCGCTGATCGGCCCGGTCGACGAGACAATGGCTTGCAAGCTGCGCGATCAGCTGGCCGACGCGGCGGATGGCGCTGGTCCGCTGATCATCGACATGACGACACTCGGCGGCGATCCCGAGATGGCGCGGCGGATGATCGGCGAGGTCGAGGCCGCGCGCGCGCGGCTCGCGCGCCGGCGGCTGGTCTTCCTCGGCAGGACGGCGGTCTATTCGGCCGGCTGCACGTTCATGGCCGGTTTTCCGCGCGAGGACCGTTATCTGGTCGCCGACACCACGCTGCTGATCCACTGCCGCCAGTCGCAGGAGACCATCGAGCTCGACGGTCCGATCCGCGCGAGCATGGCCAGGCTCAAGTGCAAGATCCACGAGTTCGAGACCGGCATCGCGCTCGAGACCGACAACTTCGAGCGGCTGATCGCCGGCAGCGAGGTGACGATGGGCGAGCTGCTCGAGAAAGCGCTCTACAACTGGTACGTGCCGGCCGAGGACGCCGCCCGGCGCGGCCTGGTTGCCCGAGTTCTCTAGCGCGCGGTCGCGCAGCGCGCGTGCTCGGCGATGGCATCGGCGATCTCGTCGACCAGTTCGAGCGGCAGGTCGTGGCCCATCCCGGGGATGGTTCTGAGCCGCGCTCCGGCGATGCTCCTGGCGGTGTCCTGCCCGCCGGCGAGCGGCACCAGCGGGTCGGCCTCCCCGTGGATCACCAGCGTGGGCGCCGTGACGCTGCGCAGCCGCTCGCGCCGGTCGCCGTCGGCGACGATCGCGGCGAACTGGCGCGGCAGGCCCGCGGGATAGAAGCTGCGCTTGATCAGCGCGCGGGTGCGTTCGCGCAGCCGCTCCTCGTCCTGGACGTAGGCGGGGCTGCCGATCGTCCGGGCGACCTTCACCCCATGCTCGACGAGCACCTCGTCGTCGGTCGATTGCGGGCGCTTGGTCAGCACCGCGATCGCCTCGCGGCTGCCCGCGGGCAGCGTGCGATTGCCGGTGGTCGACATGATCGAGGTCAGGCTCAGCACCCGCTCGGGGTGGCTGAAGGCCATGTGCTGGGCGATCATCCCGCCCATGCTCGCGCCGACCACGTGCGCCTTGGCAATGCCCAACGCGTCGAGCAGCCCGATCCCGTCGGCCGCCATATCGGCGAGTGTGTAAGGTACCTTGGGTCTCAGCCCGATGCGGCTCAGCAGCATCAGCTTGACCATGCCGGGTGCCTTCGCGCCGTCGAACTTGTGGGACAGGCCGATGTCGCGGTTGTCGTAGCGGATCACGCGGAGGCCGCGCTCCACCAGCGCCTCGACCAACTCCTGCGGCCACAGCGTCATCTGCGCGCCGAGGCCCATCACCAGCAGGACCGGCGGCGCGGCGGGATCGCCGTGCTCGTCGTATTCGATGGCGATGCCGTTGGCAGTCGCTTGGGGCATCGATGACCTAAAATATCTTGGAATTGATATATTGGGCAACCGCGCGCACGTTGGTTCCCTTGGTCATTTGCACTCCGCAGACGCCCCAGCCCGATCCGCAAATCTTCAACTCGGCATCGAAATCGACAGCGCCGGAATTTTCCACTGAGTAAGCGGTGATCGATTTCCAAGGAAAGCTGGACACCTCGACCTTTTTGCCGGTGATCCCCTGGCTGTTGAGCACGATCATGCGCCGATCAGTGAATAGCATGCCATCTCGGAGTCCCTTGAACTCCATTTCAATTTGCTCGCCGTCCATGAGGACATTCTCATATTTAGCTCTCAGCGTGCCTATCGCAGTGGGAGTCCCCACGAAAATCTTACTCATGAACGGATGAGCGACAGTAGACATGCGAACCCTCCCTTTAAGGCACTAGCACCGTATCGCGCGCCACGGGCGAAGTCTCCGGATAATCTAAAGTGTAATGCAGGCCCCGGCTTTCGTGGCGGCGCAGGGCGCTGCGCACGATCAGGTCGGCGCACTGGTGCAGGTTCCTGAGCTCGATGAGGTCGGTCGTTACACGGAACGAGCCGTAATAGTCGTCGATCTCCTTGCCGAGCAGCTCGATCCGGTTGCGCGCGCGCTCGAGCCGCTTGGTGGTGCGCACGATGCCGACGTAGTTCCACATCATCCGGCGAATCTCGGTCCAGTTCTGCTTGATGACCACTTCCTCGTCGGAATCGGTCACCCGGCTTTCGTCCCACTCGCGGATCGGCGGTGGAGGCTCCAGATCGGCCCAGCAGCCAAGAATATCCTTCGCCGCCGCCTCGCCGAACACGAAGCATTCGAGCAGGGAATTGGAGGCGAGGCGGTTGGCGCCGTGGAGTCCGCTCTCGGTGCACTCGCCCGCCGCCCACAGACCCGGCAGATCGGTGCGCGCGTCGAGCCCGATCAGCACCCCGCCGCACGTGTAATGCTGCGCCGGCACCACCGGGATCGGTCCTTTCGTCATGTCGATGCCGAGCCCGAGCAGCTTCTCGTGGATCGTCGGGAAGTGCCCCCGCACGAATTCCGGCGGCTGATGGCTGATGTCGAGGTGGACGTAGTCGAGCCCGTAGCGCTTGATCTGATCGTCGTTCGCGCGCGCCACGATGTCGCGCGGGGCAAGCTCGGCGCGCGCGTCGTAGTCGGGCATGTAGCGGTGCCCCGTCTCAGGGTGCCGGAGCAGACCCCCTTCGCCGCGCACCGCCTCGGTGATGAGGAAGTTCTTGACCTCGAGATTGTAAAGGCAGGTCGGGTGGAACTGCATCATCTCCATGTTCGAGACCCGCGCGCCGGCGCGCCACGCCATCGCGATGCCGTCGCCGGTGGCGCCGCGCGGCGCGGTCGAGAACTGATAGACCCGGCCCGCGCCGCCGGTGGCGAGGATGGTCGCGCGCGCGACGTGCGCCTCAACCCTGCCGGTGGCCTCGTCGAGCGCATAGACGCCCCACACACGGCCCGAACCGGAGAACTTCTCGGCGTTTCGCCCGGTGATGAGGTCGATGCACGCGCGGCCCGGCAGGAGGGTCACGTTGGGGTGCGCCTCGGCCGCCTTGAGCAGCGCTTCGTGGACCGCCCACCCGGTCGCGTCGTCGACATGGACGATGCGGCGGTGGCTGTGTCCGCCCTCGCGGGTCAGATGAAGCGCGCCGGTATCCTGGTTGAACGGCACCCCGAGCTCGATCAGGCGCTCGATCGCGGCCGGCGCGTGCTCGATCACGAACTCGACCGTTTCGCGCCGGTTGAGCCCGGCGCCGGCGACCATCGTATCGCGGATGTGGTTGGCGAAGGTGTCGCCCGCGTCGAGCACCGCGGCGATCCCGCCCTGCGCCCAGGCGGTGCTGCCCCCGGCGAGCGAACCCTTGGCGAGCACCAGCACGCGGCGCGATTCGGCGAGCGCCAGCGCCGCGGTGAGCCCGGCGGCGCCCGAGCCGATAACGATACAT
>JBHWTG010000298.1:0-5708 GCA_043427735.1 Tsuneonella sp.
CCCTGCTCGTGCGCGACGAGGCCGTTCAAGCTCCGGTCGCCGGCGATGAAGGTCGGGGTGAGGAACGTCAGCGTCGGGTTCTCCATCCCGCCGTAGGGGAACGCCGGGGGGAGCACGATCATGTCGTAGCGGCCCCAGCGGTAGGGGCCATAGAGCGCCTCGGCGGCGTCGATCATCTTCTCGGTGTCGGCGGTCTCATACGCCGCCGCGGCGAGCGTCGCGGGCTCGGCCCATACGCCCGAGCGGGGGCCGAGGCTGCGGAAGGCGATGTCGCCGGCGGCGATCGCGATCAGGTACGGCGCGACCGGCTTGTCCATCGCGTAGGTGAACGCACGCCGGTCGCCGAGGTCCTCGGTCTGGCCGACCTTGAGGCCCGACATCACCACGGTCAGCGGCTTGGGCGCGGTCACCCGCGCGCGCCAGGTCTGGCGGA
This sequence comes from Tsuneonella sp., assembly GCA_043427735.1. Lineage (GTDB taxonomy): Bacteria > Pseudomonadota > Alphaproteobacteria > Sphingomonadales > Sphingomonadaceae > Tsuneonella. Next base: position 434 of record JBHWTG010000298.1, read on the forward strand.
TGCCGGGGCTGTCCTGCGTCGGGATCCAGGTGCGGTTGAGGATCGCCTGGCCCTGGCTGAACAGGAACGGGTGCGCCTTGCCCGCGGTCTGCTCGGGCGCGAGCCATTGCAGCGCCTCGGCCTCGGGCGCGGCGGTGTACTGGATCGCCACTCGCCGGCGCTCGCCGCCGGGGCCAATGGCGATCGTCAGCGGCGCGCCCCTGGCCTCGGTCGCCGAGCCCACGGTGAACGGCAGCTCGCGCCCGCCGCCATCGGTCACGCGGGTGACCTGGAGCCCGCGGCTGTCGAGCACCAGCTCGGTCGCGCCCGGCGCGGCGAGCACGTCGAGCGTGGCGGTGCCGCCCACCGCCCTGGCCGCGAAATCGAGCGCGAGGTCGAGATCGACGTGCGTCACCCGCGCGATCTCCGGCCGGGCATGGGTGAACGGATCGCGCGCGTCGGCGCTGGTCAGGATCGGCGCGACCATCGGCGCGGGCGCGCGCTCGGCCGGCACGGTGGTGCAGGCGGCGGTGGCGAGAAGCAGGGCGAGCGGGGTGAGGAGGCGACGCATTGGGGGCTCCATGGCGAGGTGCGACTGCATCCGCAACGGATGAGACTGGCTGGGGCTCCCCTTGCGGGCGTTGCGGCAGGGAGTTATAACGAATGTATGACCAAGCCGCTGAAGCTTTCCAAATTCGGCAACTCTGTCGGGGCCATCTTTCCCAAGGAAATGCTGGCGAAGCTGCGCGCCGACGTGGGCGACAGCATCTTCGTCAGCGAGACTCCGGACGGCTACCATATCTCCTCGCACGATCCGGAGTTCGAGCGCCGGATGGCCGCTGCCGAACGGATCATGCGCGAGGATCGCGACATACTCCGCGTTCTGGCCAAGTAGCATGGCCGACCCCCGAAGCGAGCCGACATGGCTCGACGTGAGCCTGCTCACGGCCATTCACGATCGCCAACTTGCCGAGCATGGCGGTCCGCCAGGAACCCGCGACCCGGGCGCGCTCGAATCCGCGCTCGGTCCTCCGGTCAACCGCTGGGCCTACGGCGAGGACGACTTGTGCGTCCTCGCCGCCGCCTACGCCTTCGGCATCGCCCGCAATCACCCCTATGTCGACGGCAACAAGCGCACCGCGTGGATTGCCGCGCGGCTGTTCCTCGATCTCAACGGGCTCGCAGTGGAACGCGATCCGAAGGAAGCTATCGCCATGGTGCTCGCCCTCGCCGTGGGCGAACTCAGCGAGGACGAACTCGCCGATTGGTTCCGCCAGCGGGTCCGGCCCGCGGCCTAGCTCCACACAGCTTCGGGCGGCAGGCTCATCAGGATCGCGTCGATGTTGCCGCCGGTCTTGAGGCCGAACAGCGTGCCGCGGTCGTAGACCAGGTTGAACTCGGCGTAGCGCCCGCGCCATTCGAGCTGGCGGCGCTTGTCCTCCGGGGTGAACTCGGTGCTCATCCGCCGCCGGACCAGCTTGGGAAACACGTCGATAAACGCGCGGCCGATGTCCTGGGTGAACGCGAAGTTGCGCTCCCACGCCGCGTCGTCGGCGCACTCCATGTGGTCGTAGAACACCCCGCCCACGCCGCGGTGCACTCCGCGGTGGGGGATGAAGAAGTATTCGTCCGCCCACTTCCTGAACTTGTCGTAATAGGTCGGGTTGTGGCCCATGCACGCGGCGCGGAAGGCGGCGTGGAATTCGGCCGTGTCCTCGTCGTAGGGAATCGGCGGATTGAGATCCGCCCCGCCGCCGAACCACGCCTTGCCGGTGGTCAGGAAGCGGGTGTTCATGTGCACCGCCGGCACGTGCGGGTTGGCCATATGCGCAACCAGGCTGATACCGGTGGCGGTGAAGCCGGGATTGTCGTCGTCCGCGCCGTGGATCGTGGCCGCGAAGCCGGGGGCAAAAGCGCCGTGAACGGTCGATACGTTGACTCCGACCTTCTCGAACACGCGCCCTTTCATCACCCCGCGCACTCCGCCGCCGGGCGCGGCGTTGCCCTCCTCCTCGCGGTTCCAGGCGATGTACTCGAACGCGGCCGGCGAGCCCGCCTCGCGCTCGATCGCCTCGAACTCGGCGCAGATCCGGTCGCGCAAGGCTTCGAACCAGTCCTTGGCGCGGGCGGTGTGGGGGGTCCAGTCGGTCATGCCCCGGACTCTTGCCAAGGCGAATCCGCTGGGGCAAGAGCCAGCCATGGTTCCCTTTTCGTTCGCCGGCGGGGAATTCGCGCTGACTCAGGGCCGCGCGCTGTATTGGCCGCGCGAGCGCGCGCTGCTGGTGGCCGATCTGCACCTCGAAAAGGCGAGCTTCTACGCCCGTCACGGGCAGATGCTGCCCCCCTACGACAGCCGCGAGACACTCGAACGGCTGGCGCTGGCGATCCGCGAGACCGGCGCGCGAAGGGTCTACACGCTGGGCGACAACTTCCACGATTCGTGCGGCACCGAGCGGCTCGAGCCGCACGCGCAGGGCATGCTCGCCGCGCTCACCCGGGCGACCGACTGGGTGTGGATCACCGGCAACCATGACGCGGCGATGGAGGCGGCGTGCGGTGGCACGCTGGCCGAGGAGCTGGCGACCGCCGGCCTCGTGCTGCGCCACCGGGCGAAGCGCGGCGAGACCCGGCCCGAGCTGTCGGGCCACTACCACCCGCGCCTCCACATCACCGTGCGCGAGCGGCGCATCCGCCGCCCGTGCGCGGTGGTCAGCGCCGACGGGCGCGGTTCGGGCCGTATGATCCTGCCCGCGTTCGGCGCGCTCACCGGCGGGATGGACGCGGCCGATCCGGCGATCCTCGGCGCACTGCAGCCGGCCCGCGCGATCGACGCGGTGGTGCCGGCCGGTGGCAAGTTGGCCACATTTCCCCTCTGGCGTGCCGCCGCCTAGCCGCTCGCCCCTAGCGCGCGGGCCGATTTCTCCCTAAGAGCGCGCCCGAGGGGTCCCCGCAAGGCAGTAGTGCGCGGGGTGCTCCGAACGAACGGCAACCTTCAGGAGAACGCCCCATAGCCCGTCCCCCCCGGCGCATGCTGGCCCCGCCCGTCAAGAGCGGCCCGCGCTTTGATAACCTCATCCAGTCGGACAAAGTCCGCGTCATCGACGAGAACGGCGAGAACCTGGGGGTGATGTACACCCGCGAGGCGATCGAGCAGGCCAACGAGATCGGCCTCAACCTGGTCGAGATCTCGCCCAACGCCGATCCGCCGGTGGCCAAGTTCCTCGACGTCGGAAAGCATCGCTACGAGGCGCAGAAGAAGGCCAACCAGGCGCGCAAGACGCAGAAGACGCAGGACATCAAAGAGATCAAGATGCGCCCGAACATCGACGATCACGACTACGACGTGAAGATGCGCAGCGTGACCAAGTTCATCGGCGAAGGCGACAAGGTCAAGATGACGCTGCGCTTCCGCGGCCGCGAGATGGCGCACCAGGAACTCGGGATCGAGCTGCTCCGCCGGGTGCAGGAGGACGTGACCGAGATCGCCAAGGTCGAAGCCTTCCCCCGCCTCGAAGGCCGCCAGATGGTGATGGTGCTGGCGCCGAAGTAGCGGCGCGGGCCGGCCCCACCGTGCCGGTTCTCGAGCGATTTCAGCTATTGCTCAGGCACCGCTCATGACCTGGGAGTGCACTTGCGCCACCGGTTCGCCGGCCCGCAAGCGATGGCGACGCTATCGACGAACGGCTTGAGCGGTCGACAGGCGGACTCGTTTATCGGCCGTTCAGCGGCTAGGACGCATCCCAGGGTGCAGGATAGGGACTTGAAAATGCGTGGATTCGTTCTTGGCGCGGCCGCTCTGGCGGCGGTCGGCACACCGCTCGCCGTGCAGGCGCAAGGCGCGGGCGCGCAGGTCGCGCAGGCCGATGCGTTCGCCCAGTTTGCGCCCGGCGAGGCCGGCAGCAACGCCGCCAAGCTCGATTTCGGCATCTGGGACACCGCGCTGCAATGGTTCGTGCTGACGATGGGCCGGTCGCTGCGCGAGTTCTCCTCGCGCCCGCAGCCGACCAGCGGCACCCATCTCGTCCACGGCCACGATTCGGCCTATCGGCTGGAAGGCAACCGCGTCGCGTTCTCGATGATGTCCGACGAGATCAAGCAGTCGCTCACCGACTATCGCCGCGACCTCGAGCAGCTCCCCCAGCAGGTGCCGCTGACCAGGCTCGCGCGCAACGAACAGCTCGCCTACTGGATCAATCTGCACAACGTGGCGATGATCGAGCAGCTGGCGCTCAACTATCCGGTCGCCTCCCCCACCCAGCTCAAGCTCGGCGATGCCAAGGTGCCGCTCGACGAAGCCAAGATCGTCACGGTCAACGGCGTGCGCATGAGCCCGAAGGATATCCGCACCCGGATCGTCTATCCCAACTGGCGCGATCCCAAGGTGTTCTACGGCTTCTGGCGCGGCGACATCGGCAGCCCCTCGATCAACCGCAGCGCCTACACCGCCACCAACCTCGGCGAATTGCTCGATCTGTCGGCGCGCGAGTTCGTGAACTCGCTCCGCGGAACCGAGGGGCGCGGCGGAACCCTGCACGTTTCGCGGCACTACGAAGAGGCGCGGCCGTTCTATTTCCGCGACTGGGATGCCGATTTGCGCCGCCACCTGCGCCGCTACGGCAACACCGAGGTGCTGGCGGCGATCGACAAGACCGCTGCGGTCCGCGCCAGCATCGAGGAAACCGACATCGCCGACCTGTCGAAGGGCGAGCGCGATCCGCAGTACTCGCAGCTCGTGGTCAACGACGAGTACCCCGGGGTCAAGATCGACGGCGCGGTGGCGCGGCTGATGGCCGAGCGCGAGCAGAAGCTCGAGAAAGTCTGGCGCGAGAACGGCCGCAAGGGCCGGGTCATCTTCCAGGACGTGGACGAAGCGCCCAAGCCGGTCGAGACCGTCGAGTAACCCCCCGCCGGCGCGCGCCCGGCGGGGCCCGGTTGCACCGGCGCGGGGTTGCGCTACACCCGCGCCGGGCAAGGGGAGCGGGATGAACGCGCGACGCTGGGGACTGGTCACGGGGCTCGCCGCGTTCGCGCTCACCCTGGCTGTTCCGCCGCCCCTCGGGATGCCGGCGCCGGCGTGGATCGTAGCCGGGCTCGTGGTGTGGATGGCCGCCTGGTGGATGACCGAGGCGCTGCCGCTCACCGCGACCGCGCTGCTCCCGTTCCTGGTCCTGCCGCTCGCCGGCGTGATGAGCGCGGCCGAGACCGCGCGCGAATACTACTCGCCGATCCTGTTCCTCATCCTCGGCGGGGCGTTCATCGCACTGGCGATCGAGCGCACCGGGCTGCACCGCCAGAC
>JBHWTG010000299.1:0-10658 GCA_043427735.1 Tsuneonella sp.
CGAGCGCGCCGGCGGCGAGTGCTGCGGCGAGCCCGAGGCGCATCACGCGCGGCTCGCGTTCGTCGCGATCGAGGACGCCCGCCTGGCCGAGGCAGCCGCCGCTCGCTTGCGCGGCAAGGGTCTGCTGGTCAACGTGACCGACCGGCCCGAGCTGTGCGACTTCACAGTGCCCAGCGTGCTCGAGCGCGATCCCGTGCTGGTCGCCATCGGCACCGCCGGCGCCTCGGCCGGGCTCGCCAAGCACCTGCGGCTGCGGCTCGAGGCGATCCTGCCGCCTTCGTTGGGCCGACTGGCGGACGATCTGTTTGCAAGCCGCGAGCGGCTGCGCCAGCGCTACCCCGACCCCACCCACCGCCGGCGCGCGCTGGATGCGGCGCTCGCCAGCGGCGGCCCGCTCGATCCGTTACGCGACGACGCTGCTGACCGTCTGGAACAGTGGCTTCGAAATGAGAGCGTACAGGTGCCGGCGCAAACGGTCGAGATCGTGCTGACCAGCGCGGACCCCGACGACCTCACCTTGCGTCAGGCCCGCTGGCTCGGCGAGGCTGACACGATTGCGCACGGGCCCGGAGTGCCCGAAACCATCCTCCTCCGCGCCCGCGCGGACGCCGTCAGGCGCGACTTGTCCGATGCCGACCCCGGGCGGCCGGGGCTGACAGTCGCCTTGCGGTTAGAGCAGCCGGGCGAGGTGTGATGTCGGCTGACGACCCGTTGCGGCCACTTGCAAGGACTGCGAAAGGCAATCGATGAGTGCTCTCGCTTTCATCGGGGCGGCGGTTGCGGAGATCGCCGGATGCTTCGCCTTCTGGGCATGGCTGCGGCTCGAGAAGTCTCCGTTGTGGCTTGTCCCAGGCGTCGCTTCGCTGTGCCTTTTCGCTTACCTGCTGACGCTGGTCGATGCTGAACACGCCGGGCGAGCCTACGCCGCGTATGGGGGCGTCTACATCGTCTCTGCTCTGCTTTGGCTGTGGCTCGTCGAGGCGATAAGACCCGACAGGTGGGACATTCTTGGCGGCGCGATCTGCCTTATCGGTGCCGCTGTGATCCTATGCGGTCCTCGTGCAACCGAGGCGGTCTGAAGGCCTGCACCGATCAAGCACCGCTCAGCCGGCTTCGGCAAGCCGCGCCGGGGCCGGCAAAGCCAGTCCTCTCACGCCGCGCCGACCGCCTGCAGGCGGCTGACGAGCGCGGCTTCGTCGAACGGCTTGATGACGTATTCGTCGGCCCCGGCGGCGATGCCCTTGTGAATGTCCTTCGCGCCCGAGTTGGTGGTGCAGAACACCACCCGCGGGGGCCGCTCGGTGGGGATCGCGCGAAGCTTCGTCACGAACTCGATGCCGGTCATTACCGGCATGTTCCAGTCGGTGATGACGAGGTCCGGCATCCCGGCGCGGCAGCGGGCGAGACCCTCCTCGCCGTTTTCGGCCTCGATCACGTGATAGCCGACGCTCTCGACGATCCGCCGGGCCACTTTGCGGATCATGCGCGAATCGTCGACCAGCAGGCAGGTGCGCTGGGCCGGCTCGGCCGGGACCTCCGGCGGCGATCCGGCGACGGCCGCGCGCGCGTCCGTGAGCCCGTGCGGGGGCAGGCGCTTGATCAGCCCGTGAATGACACGAACTCCTCTTCGCCGTAGACCGGCCGCTCGTCCGGGTCGGCGGTATCCGCGAGCGGCCGCTGCGCCGGGACCGGCGGGGCCAGGGCCGCCTTGTCGGCAGGAGTCATGCAGACGTGCAGGTACGGCACCCACACGTCGCCGTAGTCGGCCTTCTGGTACCACAGGTCGAGCACGTCGTAGCTGGCCCAGCAGCCGTCGGGCTCGCGCAGGCGGATGCCCTCGCCGATCCGCGGCACCGCCGCGAAACGGATGGTGTGCTCGGTCTGATGAGTCTCGTTCTGGATCTGGACTTCGATCAAGGCTGGCACCCCATGCGACCGGGGCACGGTAGGACGAATTCGTTGCCGAATTGCCAACGCCGCCCCGCGCGCTAGATCGGCGACCTGGCCTCCCTGCCTAGCTCGGCGAAGTATCGCGCCATCGCCTCGGCCGCCTTGTCGCTCAGCCGGATGAACACGCGGCGTCGGTCGCTGTCGTCCTCCTCGCGTTCGAGCAGCCCGGCCCCGGTCATCTGGCCGATCCAGCGCAGCGCGGTGGTCGGCGGCACCCCGCTGGCGATGCACAGGCTGGTCACCGACACGCGCACGTGCTCGGCCCGCGCAGCGGTCAGATCGAGCAGGATGTCCCACGCGGGGTCGGCGAACAGGTCGCCGAAATACTCGGAGCGAAGCCGGCGTTGGCGAATGATCCGCCGCACCAGCCGGGGGTCGGGCAGCGGTGGCCGCGGCGGCCGGATCAAGGCGCGCTCGCTCTCGCCCCCCGCGCTAAAGTCGTCGGTGGGCGATCCCAGGCGAAACGCCGCCGGTTGCCCGCTCGACAGCCGGTCGATCTGGCGCGCGATCTCGGCCACTTGCTCGGTCAGGCGGAGCAGCGCGGCCCGATCGGCTTCGTCGTGCTCGCGCACCGCCATGCGCGGGATCATGGTTAACGCCCTGCCAAGCGCAACTACGCGTTCGCCCCTATCCGGCTCGACGAGCAGCTGCGCCGGCGACCGGTCGAGACAGGCAAACACCGTGTCGAGCGCGGCCATCGTGGTGCTGACGATCAGCGGATGCCGCGCCGCGCCCGCCCGCAGATCGAGGTGTATCAGCGCGGAGATCGTCGCGCCATCCGCATCGGGGCAATCGACCACGAGCACGTCGCCGGGCAACGGCCCGGCGCCCTGGTCGTCAAGCTCGGCGAGGAGATCGTAGTCGACCACTCCGTAGCCCGCCGCCTCGGCATCGCTGCGCAACGCCGCCGCGCTCGCCGGGTCCGCGCCGTAAACCCCGGCGATGCAGGCGAGCGCTTCCGCTCCGCCTGCCGAATAGGCGAAATCGGCCTGCTTCATGATTGCGCCCCCTGTGCTGACCCTGTGCCGAGCGTGCGGACGCGCGCCGCCGGAGTCAACGCGCTCAATCGACGAACGGGTCGCGCACCAGGATGGTGTCCTCGCGCTCGGGACTGGTCGATACCAGCGCGACCGGCGTTTCGATCAGTTCCTGCACGCGGCTGATATACTTGATCGCCTGCGCCGGCAGATCGGCCCAGCTGCGCGCGCCGGCGGTGGTCTCGCGCCAGCCGTCCATTTCCTCGTAGATCGGCTCGACCGCGGCCTGCTCGGCGGCGTGCGCCGGGAAATAGTCGAGGATCTTGCCGCGCAGGCGATAGCCGGTGCAGATCTTCACGCTGTCGAAGCCGTCGAGCACGTCGAGCTTGGTGAGTGCGATGCCGGTGACCCCGCTGATCGCGCACGACTGGCGCACCAGCACCGCGTCGAACCAGCCGCAGCGCCGCTTGCGCCCCGTCACGGTCCCGAACTCGTGCCCCCGCTCGCCGAGCCGCTGGCCGATCGCTCCGTCCGGTCCATCCGGGCCGAGCTCGGTCGGGAAGGGCCCGCTGCCGACCCGCGTGGTGTAGGCCTTGACGATGCCGAGCACGAACCCGGTCGACCCGGGCCCGAGGCCCGAGCCCGCCGCCGCGGCGCCGCTGACGGTGTTCGAGCTGGTGACGAACGGGTAAGTCCCGTGATCGACGTCGAGCAGCACGCCCTGCGCGCCTTCGAACAGGATCCTGGCGCCCGCCTTGCGCACTTTCTTGAGCCGCTTCCAGACCGGCTGGGCATATTGCAGCACCGAGGGGGCGATCGCGCGCAGCTCGGCGAGCAGCGCCTCCCGGTCGACCGGCGGCTGACCGAACCCGGCGCGGAGCGCGTCGTGATGCGCGCACAGGCGGTCGAGCTGCGGCTCGAGATGATCGAGGTGTGCCAGATCGCACACCCGGATCGCGCGGCGGCCGACTTTGTCTTCGTACGCCGGGCCGATCCCGCGCCCGGTGGTGCCGATCTTGCCCGCGCCGGCGGCGGTCTCGCGCAAGGCGTCGAGATCGCGGTGGAGCGGCAGGATCAGCGCGCAGTTGTCGGCGATGGCGAAATTGTCGCCGGTGATCGCCACCCCCTGCCCCTCGAGCTTGGCGATCTCGTCCTTGAGGTGCCACGGATCGAGCACCACGCCGTTGCCGATGATGCTGAGCGTGCCGGTGACGATCCCGCTCGGCAGCAGGCTCAGCTTGTAGGTGGTGTTGCCGACCACCAGCGTGTGCCCGGCGTTGTGCCCGCCCTGGAAGCGCACCACCGCGTCGGCCCGGCTGGCGAGCCAGTCGACGATCTTGCCTTTGCCCTCGTCGCCCCACTGGGCGCCGATCACGGTTACGTTTGCCAAAGCCTGCTTCCTGCCGCGAGCGTCGGCGCGCGCCCTAGGCGCTGGCCGGTGGCGGGGCAAGCGCGACGGGAGCGCGGCTGCCGGAAGGCCGCGGGCGGTTCTAGGCAGCGGCGGCGGAAGGTCCGGCTTGGGCGGCGGCATGCGAGGCGAACCAGCGCGCGAATTCGGCCGGGGCCATCGGGCGGGCGAAGAAATAGCCCTGCGCCTCGTCGCAGCCCATCGCCAGGAGGAGGTCGCGCGCCTCGCCGGTCTCGACCCCCTCGGCGACCACCCGGTGCCCGAGATCGTGACCGAGCGAGATCATCGAGCGGACCAGCGCCCGCTCGCGCTCGCCCCGGTCCATCGCCCGCACGAAGCTCTGGTCGATCTTGAGCACCTTGCTCGGCAGCCGCTGCAGGTAGGCCAGGCTGCTGTAGCCGGTGCCGAAGTCGTCGATGGCGATGCGCACCCCGGCGCGGTCGAGCGCCTCGAGCTGGGCCAGGGCATGGCCGACGTCGCGCATGATCGCGCTTTCGGTGAGCTCGAACTCGATCCATTCGGGGCGCACCGCGAACTTGCGCATGCGCAGCTGCGCGGCAGTGGCGAAATCGGGCGATTCGAGGTTCGCCGCGGAGATGTTGACCGACACCGTCAGCTCGATCCCCTCGCGCCGCCACTGCGCCAGCTGCGCCGAGGCCGCTTCGATCACCCAGTCGGTGATCGGCCCCGCGAGCGCGGTCTGCTCGACGATCGGGATGAACTCCGACGGCGGCACCTCGCCGAGCGCCGGATGGCGCCAGCGGAGCAACGCCTCCGCACCGACGCAGCGGCCGCTCGGCAGGTCCACCCGCGGCTGGAACACGAGCGAGAACGCCTCGCCGCCTTCCAGCGAACGGCCGACCGCGTTGAGCAGTCGGAAGCGGCGCTGGTGAACCCCGTCGAGCGCCGACGAATAGAGGCCGACCATCGCGGGCTTCGAGCGCGCATCCTGGGCCGCGCTGTGCGCGGTCCGCAGGACGGCTTCGGGCGAAGTCTGCCCGGTCACCAGCGGGGCGGCGCCGACGCTGGTCGACACCACGAAGCGGTCGTCCGGCCCGCTCGACAGGCGCTGCAGGATCTCGCCGAGTTCCTCGAGGTAGTTCTCGGCGACGACCTCCGGCGGGGAGAGGAACACGAACTGGGTCGCGGCGACATGATAGAGGGCGCGCCCGTCGCCGAACTGCGCCTTGATCCGCCGCGCGGCCTCCCGGACGATGCGGTCGAGAAAGGTCGGCCCCATCACCCGCATCCCGCGTGTGAGCTGCTCGGGCTCGGCGAGATCGACCAGCACCGCGAGCCGGCGCTCGCCCGGACGATCGCGCCCGAGGTCCGACAGATCGTCGCAGAACTGGTTGCGGTTGGGCAGCCCGCTGAGCGGGTCGAGCCGCCCGAAGGCGTGCTGCAGCTCGATCTGCGCCATCACCATCTGCGCGAGGTCGCCGAGCGCCTTGGCCTCTTCCTCGGTGGCCTGCCGGGGCTCGCTTCCGAGCACGCACAGCGCGCCCAGGCTGTGGCCCTCGCGGGTGGTGAGCGAGGCGCCGGCGTAGAACCGCACGCCCTGCCCGGCGAGCACGCTGGTCCGATAGCAGTCGTCGGCCAGGAGGTCGGGGACGATCACCGTGGCGGCGGTTTCGGCGACTTGCGCGCACGGCGCCTTGTCGCGCGGGATCGACCAGTGCTCCACGCCGACGCGCGACTTAAACCACTGCCGGTCGTGGTCGGTCAGCGACACGGCGGCGATCGGCAGGCCGAATATCTGCGCGGCCATGCGCGTGATGCGGTCGAAGCTCTCGCTGGGCGGGGTGTCCAGCAGGTTCAGGCGGCGCAGCGCGTCGAGCCGCTCCGCCTCGTCGTCACGATTCATCGAAGGTCCTTCTGGCGAAGAGCCTAACGCCGCAACGTTACCGAAGGCCTGACGGGCCGACCGTGAATTCCCCTATTGCCCAGCGACATCCGCTGCCTGGAGCCGCACGAGCTCGCTGCCCTCGAGGCGATGGGTGCAGCCGAGCGCGGCGCAGTCTTCGCCTCGCTCCAACGCCGCCAGCGTGCGCCAGCCGATCGCGCGCAGCCGCGCGGCGGCCTCCGGGTCGTGGCCGAGCGGCAGGTACAGCAGGTCGCTTGGCGGCGGCGCCGGCAGCGCATCGACCAGCGGGTCGATGTAGAGCGTGAAGCCGGTCGCGGGTTCCTCCCCGATCCGGTACGTCCCCCCGCGCCCCAGCGTGCCGCGCACCCCCTCGGCATAAAGCGTGAAGCCGAACCAGCTCTGATATTCGAACCCGTGCCGCTCGGTCGGGTCGAGCGTCAGGCGGGCAGGCCCGCGCACCTGCCCCGCGATCGCGCGCAGGCCCGCGATGCGGCTGGCGAGCGCGCCGCCGGCGTCGATCGCGGCGAGGCGCTCGATCGCCTGGTCGAACGGCCCCGCGGCGTAGAGCAGCGGGAGGTACGCCGCCCCGCCCGCTTCGTGCAGCGCGCCGGCATCCTTGGCATCGAGCTCGCGGCGCACATCGCCGATCCGATCGGGGGCGAGCGGGAACGCCTCGGCAGCGAGCGTATCGACCAGGTCGGGCAAAGTGAAATCGACCGAGATGCCGGTCGCTCCGGCGGCGCTCAAGGCCGCGATCGCCAGCCCGACCACTTCCGCTGCGGCCGCCACCGTGTCGCTGCCGATCAGCTCCGCGCCGAGCTGGAGCCGCTGGCGCGCGGGGTCGAGCTGGTCGGCGGCGATCACCGCCACCTCGCCCGCGTAGCACAGCCGCAGCGGACGCGGCGCGCCCGCCAGAGCGGTGGCGGCGATGCGACCGACCTGCACGGTGATGTCGCTGCGCAGTGCCAGCGTGCGCAGGCTGGCGGGATCGACGAAGCGGAACATGCGCCGGGTGGCGAAGCCGCTCATGCGCGCGGCGATCGACTTCTCGAATTCGATCAGCGGCGGGATCACCCGTTCGTAGCCGTGCCCGTTCATCGCATCGAGCGCCGCGCGCCGCGCGCCGGTGAGCGCACGTGCGGCCGCCGGCAAGCGGTCCTCGAGCCCTTGCGGCAACAGATCGGCGGACGGGTCGGTCATCGATTTCCCATTAACCCCCTTCCCTGTCGCCCCCCGGACGCGGAGATCCATGGTCGGAGGGTCGCTCCATGGACCCCCGCTTACGAGGGGATGACAGCGAAAGAAAGCAGTCTGACGTGCATCAAAACTCCAGCGCCATGACCGTCTTCACCCCATGCAGCGCGCGCGCCTGGTCGAGCACGTGCGCCGGGATCGCCTGGTCGACCGAGAGCAGCAGCACCGCCTCCCCGCCGGCATCGCGGCGGCCGAGGTGGAAGGTGCCGATGTTGATCCCCGCCTCGCCCAGCAGCGTGCCGATGCGGCCGATGAAGCCGGGCGCGTCCTCGTTGACGATGTAGAGCATGTGCCCGGCGAGTTCGGCCTCGATGCCGATGCCGAAAATCTCGACCAGGCGCGGGTTGTCCTGCCCGAACAGCGTGCCGGCGACCGAGCGGTCTCCCTGGGTGGTGCCGACGGTGACGCGGATCAGCGTGTTGTAGGCGCCCTCGCGCTCGTGGCGGATCGAGCGCACGTCCATCCCGCGCTCCTTGGCCAGGAACGGCGCGTTGACCATGTTCACGCTGTCCGAGAAGCGGCGCATGAACCCGGCGAGCACCGCCGCCTCGAGCGGCTTGCCCGCCAGCTCGGCGGCGGCGCCCTCGCGCTCGATCGAGATCTGCGTCAGGCTGCCGCGCGCGAGCTGCCCCACCAGGCTGCCGAGGTTCTCGGCGAGCTTCATGTAAGGGCGCAGCTTGGGCGCTTCCTCGGCGGAAAGGCTGGGCATATTCAATGCGTTGGTGACCCCGCCGTTCACGAGGTAGTCGGCCATCTGCTCGGCCACCTGCAGCGCGACGTTGACCTGCGCCTCGGTGGTGCTCGCCCCCAGGTGCGGCGTGCAGATGAAATTCGACGTTCCGAACAGCGGCGAATTCGTCGCTGGCTCGGTCGAAAAGACGTCGAGTGCGGCGCCGGCGATGTGCCCGCTGTCGAGAAGGTCCTTCAGCGCCGCCTCGTCGATCAGGCCGCCGCGCGCGCAGTTGACGATGCGCACCCCCGGCTTGGTCTTCTCGAGCCGCTCGCGGCTGAGGATGTTGCGCGTCTGGTCGGTCAGCGGGGTGTGCAGCGTGATGAAGTCCGCCCGGGTGAGCAGCGTTTCGAGATCGGCCTTCTCGACCCCCATCTCGACAGCGCGCTCGTCGGTCAGGAACGGGTCGTAGGCGACGACCTTCATCTTGAGGCCGAGCGCGCGGGCCGCGACGATCGAGCCGATGTTGCCCGCGCCGATCAGCCCCAGCGTCTTGCCGGTGACCTCCACCCCCATGAACCCGCTCTTGGGCCATTCGCCGGCCTGGGTCTGCTCGTTCGCCTGGGGAATCTGCCGCGCCAGCGCGAACATCAGCGCGATCGCATGCTCGGCGGTGGTGATCGAGTTGCCGAACGGGGTGTTCATCACCACCACGCCTTTCGCGGACGCATAGGGGATGTCGACATTGTCGACCCCGATCCCGGCGCGGCCGATCACCTTGAGCCGGGTCGCGGCATCGAGGATCTCGCGCGTGACCTTGGTCGAGCTGCGGATCGCGAGCCCGTCGTACTCGCCGATGCGCGCCTTGAGCTGGTCGGGCGTCTCGCCGGTGATCACGTCGACCTCGCACCCGCGCTCCTCGAAGATGCGCGCGGCGTTGGGGTCCATCTTGTCGGAGATGAGGACTTTGGGCTTGGTCATTGGTGGCTCCCTCTCCCCTTCAGGGAAGAGGGCCGGGGAGTGGGGGATGTCGCCCGGCCCTTGAATGAAGATCGTTGCGGGAGAGCGCAGCCCCCTCTCCCAACCCTCTCCCCCGAAGGGGAGAGGGCTATTCACACAGGTGCTTTGACGTTGACCCAGGCCCAGTCGAGCCACGGGCCGAGCGCCTCGATATCGGCGGTATCGACCGTCGCCCCGCACCAGATGCGCAGGCCCGGCGGCGCGTCGCGGTAGCCGGCGATGTCGTACGCCGCCTCGTGCTCCTCGAGCAGTTTGGCCATTGCCTTGATCCGCGCCTCGTCGGCGCCCTCGACCGTCAGGCACACGCTGGTGTTCGAGCGCGTTGCGGGGTCCTGCGCGAGATGGCCGAGCCAGTCGCGCGCCTGCACGATCCTGTCGAGCGCGGCGGCGTTGGCATCGGCGCGGGCCCTGAGCGCCGCGAGCCCGCCGAGCGACCGGCCCCATTCGAGCGCGAAGATCGCATCCTCGACCGCCAGCATCGAGGGCGTGTTGATCGTCTCGCCCTTGAACACGCCCTCGGCGAGCTTCCCCTTGGCGGTCAGGCGGAAGACCTTCGGCAGTGGCCAGGCCGGCGTGTACGTCTCGAGCCGCTCGACCGCGCGGGGCCCGAGGATCAGCACGCCGTGCGCGCCCTCCCCGCCGAGCACTTTCTGCCAGCTGAAGGTCAGCACGTCGACCTTGTCCCACGCGATGTCCTGCGCGAACACGGCGCTGGTCGCGTCGGCGATGGCGAGCCCTTCGCGGTCGGCTGCGATCCACTCGCCGTCCGGCACGCGCACGCCCGAAGTGGTGCCGTTCCAGGTGAACACGACATCGTTGGACCAGTCGACCTGGCCCAGATCGGGCAGCCGGCCGTAATCGGCGCGGATCACCGTCGGATCGAGCTTGAGCTGCCTGGCGGCGTCGGTCACCCAGCCCTCGCCGAAGCTCTCCCAGGCGAGCGTGGTGACCGGGCGCTGCCCCAGCATCGTCCACATCGCCATCTCGACCGCGCCGGTGTCCGAGCCGGGCACGATGCCGATCCGGTGCGTGTCGGGCACCTCGAGCACGTCGCGGATTAGGTCGATGCAGTAGCCGAGGCGCGCCTTGCCGATCTTCGAGCGGTGCGAGCGCCCGAGCGATGCAAGATCGAGCTTGCCGGGGGACCAGCCGGGCGGCTTGGCGCACGGACCGGACGAGAAATACGGGCGCGCCGGCTTCAACGCCGGCGGCAGAGTTGCAGTCATGTCAGACTCTCCTTGCAGAGAGCACGCGCGGCGTTGGGACCGCGTGGCCCGCGCCCGACCCTAATGGTGCAGCGCAGCAAGTCAATCGCGCTGCGAACAAGCAAAGCTTTTCCGGCGCCAAGCTCTCGCCAAGGGGGACAGCGCGCTCTATGGCCCGCGCCCATGACGCCTGCGGACCTGCGGATTGCCCTGTTCAGCGGCAATTACAACATGACGCTCGACGGCGCGAACCGCGCGCTCAACCGGCTGGCCGAATATGTCATGCGGCAGGGCGCGGCGCTCAGGGTCT
>JBHWTG010000300.1:0-6350 GCA_043427735.1 Tsuneonella sp.
CCGCGCCGGCGCGGCGGCCGTTGCCGTCCATGATCGAGGCGTCGAGCTCGTTGGCCCCCTCCCAGGTGAACACCGCGCCGTGGCCAGCGTTGAACTTCGGATCGTCTTCGAGCAGCGCGATCGCGGCGGTCACCGCATCGAGCGCCGCGCCGCCTTCGCGCAGCACGTTGGCGCCGGCATCGAGCGCGGCCTCCAGCGCCGCCTTGTATTCGGCTTGCTGCGCCGGCGTCATCCGCGCCCGCTCGAGCGTCCCTGCCCCGCCGTGGATGGCGAACGACCAGCTTGGCGGCACGGGTTCCTCCTTGGCGCGAGCGGTGGTGACGCCGGCGAGCATCAGGGCGAGCAGCAGAACAAAGCGCATGCCTGCGGGTCTAGCACGCGGCCGTTGCCGGGCCAGCGATTTTCGCCTTAGGCGCGCGGCATGACGATCCGCCCCGCCACCGCCGCCGACATCCCCCTGCTCGTCGCGCTCGGCCGCGGCAGCTTCACTGATGCGTTCGGGCATCTCTACCATCCCCAGGACCTGGCGACTTTCCTCGACGAGCACCGCGCGCCAGGTAAGTTTGCGGAGGCAGTCGCGGCTCCCGACACCGCCGTGTGGGTCGCCGAGGCGGCTGGGGCGTTGCTCGGCTATTGCCTGATCGAGTTCAGCACGGGTTTCGACCAGCGACCGGAGCCGCGCCCCGCGCGACCGTGCCTGCTCGGCCAGCTCTACTGCGCGGGCTCGGCGACGGGGCGCGGGATTGGCGCCGCGCTGATGGACCGGGCGCTGGCCGAGGCGCGCACCCGCGGGTGCGATGCGGTTCAGCTGTCGGTCTACAGCGAGAACTTCGGCGCGCAGCGGTTCTACGAGCGCTACGGGTTTGCCAAAGTGGCCGATATCGACTTCTGGGTCGGCCGGCACCGCGACGACGAGTTCCTATACGAGCTGCGGCTCTAGGCATTTCGCGCGCCACGCGGTTCGCTCGGCGTGGAAGAACGCGACGACTATCAGGAACGCGAGGTTGATGAAGGCGAACTCACCGCCGTCCTCGAGCCAGGTCTCGAAGCTGAGCAGCGCCGGCGAGTGCGGGCCCCAGCTGACCGCCATGTCGGCCGCTACCCCGAACAGCGCCGCACCCCCGATCGCGGCGGCGATATAGAGGCTGCGCGCGGCGGCTCTTGGCTGCGCGCCTAGTAGCGCGCTGGCGAGGCCGATCAGCCAGAAGCTGCCGACCGCGGCGAAGAACAGTGCCTCGCCGATGTCGTTCGCGGCGACCGGAAAGCCCGCCGGGAGCGGAATCGCCGGGGCCGCCCAATGGCCGAACGACTCATGCAGCTCCATCATGTTGTCGAGGGTCAGCCAGACCATCATCACCGCGTTGGCGAGGTCGGCGGTGGCTCCGAGCCGCCGCCACATGGCCAGCAGCATCGCCGCGCACGAGGCGGTCAGCGCATATTCGAACACCTCACCGAAGCTGTGATCCTGCGAGATGAAAAACGGCGCCGGCAGCGCGGCCCCGGTGGCATCGCCGTAGTGCGCGGCGACGTCGAGCCCAACGAGCACCCCGGCGTAAGGCCACAGCCACATGATCGCCCGGCGCACCGCCGGGCTCGCAAGGATTGCACGGCCTTGGGCGCGAGCTTCGGAGGTAAGCGGGGCGAACGAGGCGCGGATCATCGGTACCTTCGGGCTGACATGCAAGGCTGCAATCTAGCGCCCGCCCACGCGGCTGTCGGTTAACGCCTATACCTAACGCTCGCCGAAGCCGCGTCCGGTCCCACTCCGGGACGGAGCGAAAAAGGTTATCTCACAGCCATTTCCATCGGCGAAACAGGACCAGTGTCAGCAATCCGAGAACCGCGCTGGCGCCGGCGACGATCCAGAAGCCATAGGGATGACCGGCGAGGTCGGCCCACGGCATCCCGCCGACGTTGATCCCGAACAGGCCGACGAAGAACGACAGCGGCAGGAACACAGTGGCGACCAATGTCAGCCGCCGGTTGGTCTTCTCCGAGCGGGCGAGCGCGCGGCCACGCAGCTCGTCCATCAATACCACCGCGCTTTCCTTGCTGACATCGATGTCGTCGATGAACCGGCGGAGCAGGGCGATCGTCTCGCCGATCTCCTGCCGGTCGTGCTTCTCGAACCACTCGGGGGCATCGCGCGAAATCGATTCGAGCGCCACATGCTCAGGTCCCATGTGGCGCTGGAGCGCCAGCGCGCTGCGGCGGATCGCAACCACCTCGGCGAGCAGCTGCTCGTTGTCGACCCTGTCGAAATCGAGCTCCTCGAGCCGGTCGATCTCGTCGTTCATGTCGACGATGACGCGGTTGATCCGGTGGACCATGTGCTCGGCAAGCGAGGTGATCAGCGCCCCGGCATCGGCCGGACCCTGACCGCGGTCGAGCTCAGCCAGCACGTCGCTTGGCGTCTGTTGCGGGTGGCGCCGCAGGGTAATCACCCGGCGCCCGTCGGACCACAGCTGCATCGACACCATGTCCTCGGGCGCCGCGCCGGGGTTGAAATTAATCGAGCGCAGCGTCGCCACCAGCTGCTCGCCATCGCGGAAAGCGCGCGGGCGGGTGTCATCGCTGGTCAGCAGCTCGGCGCTGGTGCGAGGCATGGCGAACTCGGCCTGCAGCCACTCGGCGCGCCCGGGCTCGGTACGGTCCATGTGGAGCCACAGCACTTCGCCGGGGGTGGCCGCCTGCCAGCCTTGCGCCGCCATCCACGAGATCGGCCGGGCGCCGCCTTTGCAATCGAGCACGCGCCCGATCAGCAGCGGGCCGTCGGGCGAGTGGTCGTCGGTCGGATCGGGCGGGGTCATGCGCGCGCTCCATGCCGCAACCGCGGCCTGCTGTCATTGCCCCGTCGCACGCGGCGGCCTATATCGCGGCAGCATGAGCTCGATCCGTCCCTGGCGCACCATCGCGCGCCGCGAAAGCCGCCAGATCATGGTCGGCCAGGTGCCGGTCGGCGGTGGCGCGCCGATCAGCGTGCAGACGATGACCAACACCCCGACCGAAAACGTCGGCGCGACGATCGACCAGATCCGCCGCTGCGAGGAGGCCGGGGTCGACATCATTCGCGTCTCGTGCCCCACTCCGGAGAGCACCGAGCGGTTCGACCAGATCACCCGGGCGGCGCGGGTGCCGGTGGTCGCCGACATCCACTTCCACTACAAGCGCGCGCTCGAGGCGGCCGACAAGGGCGCGGCGTGCCTGCGCATCAACCCCGGCAACATCGGCTCGAGCGAGCGGGTGGCCGAGGTCGTCCGCGCCGCCAAGGCCAATGGCTGTGCGATCCGCATCGGGGTCAACGCCGGCAGCCTCGAGCGCGACCTGCTCGAGAAATACGGCGAGCCGTGCCCCGAGGCGCTGGTCGAAAGCGCGCTCGACCACATCAAGCTGCTCCAGGACCACGACTTTCACCAGTTCAAGGTGGCGGTGAAGGCGAGCGATGTGTTCCTCGCGGTCGCGGCCTACATGGGCCTAGCCGAAGCGGTCGACTGCCCGCTTCATCTCGGCATCACCGAGGCCGGCGGGCTGATCGGCGGCACGGTCAAGAGCTCGATCGGCATCGGCAACCTGCTGTGGGCGGGGATCGGCGACACCATCCGCGTCTCGCTCTCGGCCGAGCCCGAGCAGGAGGTGCGGGTCGGGTTCGAGATCTTGAAGAGCCTCGGGCTGCGCACCCGCGGGGTGCGGATCGTCAGTTGCCCGTCGTGCTCGCGCCAGGGGTTCGACGTGATCCGCACGGTGGAGGCGCTCGAGAAACGATTGGAGCATATCAAGACCCCGCTCAGCCTGTCGGTGCTCGGCTGCGTGGTCAACGGGCCCGGCGAGGCGCGCGAGACCGACATCGGCCTCACCGGCGGCGGCGCGGGCAAGCACATGGTCTATCTCTCGGGCGTGACCGACCACCACGTGCAGTCCGAGCAGATGCTCGACCACATCGTGTCGCTGGTCGAGGCCAAGGCGGCCGAGATCGAGGCGGGCATGAGCGACGCCGGCAACGCGGACGAGGTTGCGGAGGCTGCGGAGTGAGCCCGACGGATTGACGGTTCGGCCAGTTTTCTATATCCAAGGGAGCAGGTATAGAAAGGCCGCTCGGTGGCGCTGAGCATTAAGGACATGGAGACTGACGCGCTCGTGCGGGAACTCGCGCGCCGCAAAAACTTGTCCTTCACCGGTGCGATTCGCCTCGCAGTCGGCAACGAACTGGAACGGGATAACGGTCACTCGACTCAGGAACGCGAACGCAAGATCGCCGCCGTGCGCGAGATACAGGCGCGCTGGCGCGCGTTTCCCCCGCTCGATCTCAAGGCGGTCGACGACGAGATGTACGACGAGCATGGCTTGCCCCGGTGATCGTCGTCGATGCTTCGGCGATAATCGCCATTCTCCAGCAAGAGCCAGAAGGGGACGGGTTCCTGCTACGTATCGTCGAAGAACTCGACCCGCTGATTGCCGCCCCGACCGTGCTGGAAGCGAAGATGGTCGCTGCGCGCAACCCGGGCGGTGCCGAAGATGTCGATCGATTACTCCGCTCGGCAGGCATCCGGGTGGTCCCGTGGACGATAGAGCAGATCGAACCGGCGTTCGACGCTTTCTTACGCTACGGCAAGGGCCGCCACCAGGCGGCCTTGAACTACGGCGACTGCATGGCCTACGCGCTCGCCCGGTCGCTCGGGGCGCCGCTGCTGTTCAAGGGGAGCGATTTCGCCGCGACCGACATCACGTGCGCGTTCACCGCGCCTTTAGCTGGCGAGGCGTAGAAACGAGGCCATGAAACGGCGCGATCTTTTGACGGGCGCACTTGCCGCCGGCGCTGCTCTGGTGGTGCCTGCCGTACGCGCGCAGGTGCCCTCCGCCGCCGGCCCGCGCGAGCGCAAGCTGCTGGCGATCGCGCAGGAGCAGCTCGCGAAGCACGGCCAGGGCCTGTGGCACCGCGATCTTGTGGGCGTGGTCGATTTCGGGCTGCGCTCGAGCGATCCGCGGCTGCACATGGTCGATCTCGAGCGCGGGACGGTCGACAGCTATCACTGCGCGCACGGGATGGGCTCCGACCCCGAGCACGACGGGTGGCTCAACTGGTTCTCGAACATCCACGAATCGTGGTGCTCGAGCCGCGGGGCGTACATGACGTTCGGCTGGTACACCGGGCAGTTCGGCACTTCGATGCGCCTCGAAGGGCGCGAGCCGACCAACTCCAACGCGCTCGACCGCGCGATCGTAATGCACCGCGCGAGCTACTGCGAGCCCGAGCATCTCGCGCGCTACGGCAAGCTCGGCCGGTCGAACGGCTGCTTCGCGATGAGCGACGCGGACTTCAAGATCGCGCTGCTGCGCCTGTCCGGCGGGCGGCTGCTCTACGCCGACAAGCTCGGCATCGGGCCGCTGGGCGAGACCGTCACAGAGCCGCCGAAGGATCTGCACCTGCTCATCCCCGAAGGCGCGCCGCAGCCCTCTGCTACACCCGGTACCTTCTAGCCCTCCCCGTACGGGGAGGGGAACGCCACGCCCAGCTACCGACCTCGCACCCGCCCAGCCACCTTTCCGGTTTAGTGGCTTCGCGCCGCAATCGGCGCGCAACGGGCGTCAGCCTGCTCAAGTCGTCTGGAGGTCGTCCACGATCTCGATCGCTTCCTCGCTGGTCTGGCGCGCGCGGTTTTCCTGGCGCGGGGCGTCGAAGCTGGCGAGCACCGGGGCGTCGCGCCCATAGATGTCGCTGAATTGCCGCAGCTTGCCGGTGATGTCGCGGCCCATCGTGAAATAGGTAATGTAGACCGGCATCGACTTCTGCACAGGCACTCGGGTGTACTTGCCCGACTTGCTGATCGCCACCGCCTCGTCGGCCGCGGCCTTGCGGGTCTCGGGCGTGTTGGCGAGGTTGCCGAGGATCGCGATGGTGATCGCCAGTTCCTGCGCGCGCTCGGTGCGGATGCAGCCGTGGCTCAACGCGCGGTTCTCCTGGTTGAACAGGTGGCGGCTCGGGGTGTCGTGGAGGAAGATCGCGTGCGGGTTGGGCATGTCGAGCTTCATCAGCCCCAGCGAGTTGTTCGGCCCCGGCTGCTGGACGACGGTGACGAAGCCGGTCGCCTTGTCCTTCCAGCCTTTGTAGCCCGATGCCTTCGCCCAGCCCGGGTTGCCGAGCACCTTGGCGCCGAGCCCCTCGCCCTTGACGATCGATTGCGGCACCGTCCAGGTCGGGTTGAAGATCACCCCCTCGACGGTCTCCGCGAGCTGCGGGGTAGCGGTGCGCCCCGGCTTGCCGACGATCGTGCGATAGGTGCTGATGATCTTGTCGTTGACCGTCAGCCGCAACTGATACTCGGGCACGTTGGTGATCAGGTACTGGCTGCCGA
>JBHWTG010000301.1:0-2573 GCA_043427735.1 Tsuneonella sp.
CGAGCGCCTCGCCCGGGCGCTCGATGCCGGGCGCCGGGACGTGGCGAGCCTGCCAGGCGCCCTCGACCCGTGCGGCGGCGCTGCTGTCTGCGATCAGAGCCCAGCGCCCATCGTCGAGCCAAGGCTCGGGAACTTCGACGCTGCGCGCCGCGCGCTGGAGCGCCACCCGCAGCAAGCCGGCGATCGGGTCCGCGTCGGGCGGCAGCGCTGCCAGCGCCTCTATCGCATCGCCGCGTGTCGCCAGCACCCCGCCCCAAGCCCGTTCGCGGTCGATGCGCTCGAACCCGCGTTCGACCGCGCGGTCGGCTGGCAGCACCACGACCCCGGCGCGGGCCCCGAGGGCGCCGAGCAGCCACTCGCGTTCGGGCAGCACCCCGGGCGCGATGACGAACAGGGTATCCGCCGCGCTGACCAATCCGGATAACGCGCGATGGTGCGCGACCGCATGGAACTTCGCCCCGCGCGCTTCGCTCTCTCGCTGGAGCGCCGCCACCGCCGGCCCCGGCGCATCGGCCAGGCAGATCACCCGCTCGCAACCGAGGGCCAGCAACGTCTGTAGCTGGTGCCAGGCGATCGGCCGCCCGGCGAGGCGCACCGGTGCCCCGCCCTGTGCTTCCACTGCCATCAGCGCGACCCGCACGCACGATCCTCCCGGCCGTCCTCCCGGCGAGCCTAGGTCGACGTGCCGGGCTTGGCTAGGGTCGGGGAGTCTGACCGCCGAGGAAGCGGTCGCGGAAGCGCTCGATGCGCCGCACCACCCCGGGCTCGCCCGGAGCGCCCCGCGCCGCCTCGTCGGCCAGTGCGATCAGCTCGCCCGCATGAAAGCCTGCCGCCAGCCCCTTGAGGCGCTGCGCGGCGACGATCCAGTTGCCGTCGCAGCGGGCCCGCTTGAGCAAGTCGAGCTGGCGTTCGAGGCTGTCGCGGAACGCCGCACGCAACTCGGCGCGCAGGGCGGGGTCCTCCCCAGCCGCCGCCGCCAGCGTCGCATCGAATGAACCCTGCTCGTATGCCATCTGCCGCATTTCATAGGTGCGCGATGATTAAGACACTGTTGAACATCGGCCGCATGATGTAGTTTTACCGCCATGAGTGGGGGACATCACATCCGGGCCGTGGGCACGGGCAGCGGCGCCGACGCGCCCGACGAGCCGCTTGCGGGGGGCGCCGAACCGCTCGTCCTCGATCGCGAGTGGACCGAAGAAGAACTTCCGGCTGACGAGCAATGGGGTGAACCAGCCGGGCAGCGCACCTGGCTGGCCCCCGCGCTCGCGCTGGTCACGGTCGCCGGGTGGAGCGCGTTTTTCGTCTGGGCGCACCGCGACGTCCTGCTCGGCGGCGTGGCTCCCGCGGCCGCAAGCGGGCTGATCGTCCAGTGGACCGTGCCGGTGCTGCTGGTCGCCGCGTTGTGGTTGCTGGCGATGCGCTCGAGCAGGCGCGAGGCACGGCGGTTCGCGCAGGTGGCGAGCAGCCTGCGCTCCGAATCCGCCGAGCTCGAAACCCGCCTGTCGGTGGTGAACCGCGAGCTGAGCCTGGCCCGCGAATTTCTCGCCGCGCAGAGCCGCGAACTCGATGCGCTCGGGCGGGTGGCGACGCAGCGGATCTCCGAGCATGCCGACCGGCTGCAGGGGCTGGTGCGCGACAACGGCGCGCAAGTGGACGCGATTGCGGGCGTCAGCCGCGCCGCGCTCGAGAACATGGACAAGCTGCGCGGCGATCTGCCGGTGATCGCCAACGCGGCGCGCGACGTCTCGAACCAGATCGGTGCGGCGGGCAACACCGCGCACGAGCAGCTCGGCGATCTCATCGCCGGCTTCCATCGGCTCAACGAGTTCGGTCTGGCCAGCGAACGCCAGGTCGCGGCGCTGCGCACGAAGGTCGACGCGGCGATCGCCGGGTTCGAGGCGCAGGCCGTGCATCTCGACGAGCTGGCCGGTGCGCGTTTCGCCCTGCTGCGCGAAAAGAGCGACGCGTTCCGTGCCGAGCTCGACGGGCGGGAGATCGACGCGCTTGCCGCAATGCGCCACCGGGCCGATCGGCTGCGCGAGGAAATCGCCGCCGCCGGCCAGACGCTCGAGGAGCAGGAGGGAGAGCTGCTGCGTTCGTTGCAGGCCCGGGTGAGTGCGGTGCGCGACGGGGCGGAGACGGTCTCCAACAGTCTGCGCGGGGTAGAGGAGCAGGCCGTCGAGGCCTGGAACGCGCGTATCGAGACGCTGCGCAGCGATCTCGAAGCCGCCATCCGCCAGGTCGAAACGGTCGACATCGCGGCCAAGACCGGCGCGCAGAAGCGGCTCGAGCTGATCGCCTCCGAGGCTGCGCTGGTCGACGGCAGACTCACCGAATCGCACGCCCTGTTCGCACACGAAGTCGAGAAGCGGCGATCCGAAGCGGCGGCGATCGCCGCCGAGGAAGTCGCGCGGATCGCCGACCAGCTCGCCGCCATCGACGCGGCGATCGCCGAGCGGCGCGAAGCGCAGGCGGCCCGCACCCGTGAGCTGGAAGCGCACGGCGAGGCCGTCGCCGCCCGGCTCGACGCCCTCGGCCGCGAGATGAAAGCAGCGGCCGAACACGGAGCA
>JBHWTG010000302.1:0-2921 GCA_043427735.1 Tsuneonella sp.
GACGCGCAATCGAGCTGGCTCGCCCCGGTGTTCGCGGCGATCCGCTCGCTCCAGTATCTGGCGCTGGCGCTGGTCGTGCTGCTCGCGCTGACCAGCGCGGCGGCGGTGTGGCTGGCGGCGCGCAGCGCGCTCGGCGGCAACCGCGCGACGATCGAGATCGTCCACCTGCTCGGCGGGACCGACGCGCAGATCGCACGGATATTCCAGCGCTCGATCGGCTTCGACGCGGCGGCGGGCGGTGCCGCCGGGCTCGCCCTCGGGATGATTGCGGTGATCGTGCTCGGCAACCGCTTCGCCGCGCTCGGCTCGGGGATGGTCGCGGGCGGCGGGCTCGGCGCGGGGGACTGGCTGGCGATCGCGGCGATCCCGCTCGCCGGGGTGGCCATCGCGATGCTCACCGCGCGGCTGACGGTGCTCGCCGCGCTGAGGAAGATGCTGTGAGGGCCGGCCGATGATCTGGCGCGCCGCCGCCTTCCTGGCGATGCTTTATGCGTTCGGCTTCCTGTGGTTCGCCGCCGCCCTGCCGCAGCCGGCGGCCGACAGCCGCACCGACGCGGTGGTCGTGCCGACCGGGGGCGCGGGCCGGATCGACCGCGGGCTCGAACTGCTCGCCCGGGGCCAGGCGCGCGAGATGCTGGTGACCGGGGTCGACCGCGAGGTGAAGCCGGGCGAGTTCGCCGCCGAATACGACGTCGCGCGCACGACGATGGAGTGCTGCGTCACGCTCGGGTTCGCGGCGGTCGATACGCGCAGCAACGCCGCCGAGACCGCCGCCTGGGCGGCCGAGCGGGGTTACAAGTCGCTGCGGCTGGTGACGACCGACTGGCACATGCGCCGCGCCGCGGCCGAGCTTGGCCGGACGCTGCCCAAGGACGTGGCGATCGTGCGCGACGCGGTCCCCTCGCGGCCGCGGCTACGCATCCTGTTCCTCGAATACAACAAGCTGCTCGCGAGCATCGCGGCGCTGTTGCTGCCTGCGTGAGGCGGGCGATGGCGGTGCTGCGCAGCCTGGCGTTCTATCTGGTGTTCTACCTGGGGTCGCTGGGGTACACGAGCGTCTCGCTGGCGGTGCTGCCGTTCAGCCAGCCGGCGTTCCGCACGGTGGTGCGCGGCTGGGCGCGGTTCCAGCGGCGCTGCGTGCGCGCGATCCTCGGCATCCGCATCCGCGAGGAGGGCGCGCGCCCTTCGGGGCCGGCGCTGTATGCGATCAAGCACGAGGCGTTCTTCGAGGCGATCGACCTGCCCGCGCTGCTCGACCGGCCGGCGGTGTTCGCCAAGGAAGAGCTGTTCCGCATTCCGCTGTGGGGCGCCGCGGCGAAGGCTTATGGGATCGTGCCGGTCGCGCGCGAGGAAGGGGCGAAGGCGCTGCGCGCGATGCTCGCCGCCGCCCGCGAGCACGCCGCCGCGGGCCGCCCGCTGGCGATCTTTCCCGAAGGCACGCGGGTGCCGCACGGCAGCGAGCCGCCGCTGCAGGCCGGATTCGCCGGGCTCTACAAGCTGCTCG
This sequence comes from Tsuneonella sp., assembly GCA_043427735.1. Classification (GTDB taxonomy): domain Bacteria; phylum Pseudomonadota; class Alphaproteobacteria; order Sphingomonadales; family Sphingomonadaceae; genus Tsuneonella. The sequence continues at coordinate 1,505 of JBHWTG010000302.1, forward strand.
CCCTGCCCGTGGTCCCGGTCGCGGTGAACAGCGGGCCGCTCTATCACCGGCGCTGGAAGCGGCCGGGCACGATCACCTACCGCTTCGGCGAGCCGGTCCCCCCGGGCCTCCCGCGCGAAGAGGCCGAAGCGCGCGTGCGCGCGGCGATGAACGCGCTCAATCGCAGCTAGTGATCGGCGCGGCCGAAGTCCGGCCGGGCGTCGTCCTGACCCTGCTCGACGATCGAGCGGCGGATCGCTCGCGTGCGGGTGAACAGCTCGAACAGCCTGTCGCCGTCGCGCTCGCGGATCGCGCGCTGGAGCGCGGTCAGGTCTTCGGTGAAGCGGCCGAGCATCTCGAGCACCGCCTCGCGGTTGCTCAGGAACACGTCGCGCCACATCACCGGGTCGCTCGCGGCGATGCGGGTGAAATCGCGGAAGCCGCCGGCCGAATACTTGATCACCTCGCTCTCGGTCACCCCTTCCAGATCGCTGGCGGTGCCGACGATGGTGTAGGCGATGAGGTGCGGGATATGGCTGGTGACGGCGAGCACGAGGTCGTGATGCGCCGCATCCATGATCTCGACGTTCGCACCGAGCGCTTCCCAGAACGCGATCAGGCGCTTCATCGACACCTCGTCGGCGTCGGCCGGGGGGGTCAGGATGCACCAGCGGTGGCGGAACAGCTGCGCGAAGCCCGCGTCGGGCCCGCTGCGCTCGGTGCCCGCCACGGGGTGCGCGGGGATCACCGTGGCGCCCGGCAGCGCCGCGCGCAGCGCCTCGCCCACCGCGGCCTTCGACGAGCCGACGTCGCTGACCACCGCCCCGGCGGGAAGCGCCTCGGCAATCCCGCGCGCCGCCCCGCCTATCGCGCCCACGGGAACGCAGAAGATCACCAGCTCGGCATTCTCGACCGCCTGCGCTGCGCTGTCGCAGACGCGGTTCACGAGACCGCGCTCGGCGGCGCGGCGGCGGACCGCGGGATCGGCATCGTAGCCGGTGGTGGCGCAACCGGGCAGATTGTCGGCGACGGCCAGCCCGATCGAGCCGCCGAGCAGGCCCAGGCCGATGACCGCGACCCGCGAGAAGCTCATCGCGCGCTTGCCGCGGCGCGGCGGATCGCCCCGGCGACCGTGTCCATGTCCTCGCGCGTGCCGATGGTGATCCGCAGACCCTGCGGCAGCCCCTGCCCGGGGAGGTGGCGGACGGCGTAGCCGGCCTCGGCGATCGCGCGCATCGCCGCCTCAGCCGTCAGCGCGCCCTCAAACAGCACGAGCACGAAGTTGCCCTTGCTCGGCAGCGGGCGGATGCCCTGATTGCCGAGGGCGGCCAGCGCCTCGGCGAAGCGCGCCCGGTTGGCGGCGTTCTCGGCCCGGCTGCGCTCGACGAACGCATCGTCGGCGAGCGCGGCGAGCGCGGCGGCCTGGCCGGTGGAACTT
>JBHWTG010000303.1:0-9656 GCA_043427735.1 Tsuneonella sp.
CGCCCGCCGCCACGGTGCCGGCCGCGGGCACGGTGCCGCCGGCTTCCAACGAGGCGGTGTCGGCCTCGGTCAGCGCGGCGTCGCTGCGCGCGTCGTCGTCGTCGCAGCCGCGCAGCGCGAGGATCAGCAGCAGGACCGCCGCCGCGCCGATGACCCACGGAAGCCAGCTCGCCCGGCGCGTGCCGCCGGCTGCGGCCACCTGGTCGCGGTCGCGATCGTGATTGGTGTCGACCATCTCGGTTTGTCCTTTCCCTTGTCCCGGCGCGCGAGAGTGCGGCCCGATGGCGCGACAACGAGCCGCCCGCGCCGGGTTTCCCGCGACTTCGCACGGCGAAACAATCGTCGAGCTTCGGAACGGGAAGGGTTTTCGGCCAGCCTGCTGCGACGCAGCCAGGCGTTAGCGCCGGCGGAAGGCGAGCGGACGCAGGCTACTCGACCAGCGCGAGCTCCACCCGGCCGCTGCCGCGCTGGATCAGGCCGAGCGAGGTGGCGGCCGACCGGCTGAGGTCGATTACCCGGCCGCCGTGGAACGGCCCGCGGTCGTTGATCCGCACCACCACCGACCGGCCGTTGGCGGGGTTCATCACGCGCACCTTGCTGCCGAACGGCAGGCTGCGATGCGCCGCGGTCATGGCGCGGTTCGAGAACGTCTCGCCGCTGGCGGTGCGGCGGCCGTTGAACTTGTCGGCGTAGTAGCTGGCAACGCCGCTGCCGATGCCGCGCCCGAGCCCGGCTTCGGCCACCTCGTCGGCGGGGTCGATCGCGGTCACGTCGACCGCGCCCACCGCGGGCGCGTGGCTGGCAACCGGGGAACCGACATCGGCGAAGCTGGTTGTGAAGTCGTCACCTGCCTCGGCAAATGCCGGTGCGCCGGCCGATGCCGGGAGCATAAGTGCGCCGGCCGTGGCGAGGCCCCGCAGCGCCAGGCGGCGCGCGATGGTTGCTGTTCCGTCCATGCACGGCGGTGTAGCGGCCTTGCTTCGGCTTAGGGACCCCGGCGTGCTCGCCTTGCCCCGGAGTCGCCACCGTTCATCGTGGAGCGGGCTTTTGTTAACCATAAGCCGGGCGACGCGGCGCAAAGATCCCGCAAAACCGCCTCACCAGGTGAGCGTTGCGGGGCGGCCGATTCGCAGCCGGCGGCGTTTCGGCCATCGTCGTCGGGGCTCGCACCCACAGTTCTCGGCGTGGGAGCCCCAATCCCGGCGTGTCGCGCGGAGGCCCAAGACCTCGTGATCCCCAAAGCCTCGTCACCCAATGCAAATGGGGCCGACCCGAAGGTCGACCCCACTCTCACCGGCGCGTGGTCCCTTCCGAGGAAGGGCACTTGGCGCCCAGTGTCGTTGCCTTCGGACCGAAATCCTCCGGCGCTGTCACCGGCGCTCGCACCGGCATCCGGTCGCGTCGTAGGTCGATTGGATCCGAGAATCCGCTCGAGCCATACGGCGGTTCCGAGACCGAGCTTCCGTTATGGCCTCCCGCGTTGGGCGGCTCCTCGCTCAGGCCGAAGCCGTTGCGAATGCCTCCGCGGCGAGCGACCGGGAAAGACCGGCCGATGACGGCGTTGCTTCGCGTTCCTCTCGAACGACCGGCCTTGCTTCGGGCCGAAGCCTTCTGCATGGCGGTCTCGAAGACCGCGCGGACAGTTGCCGCCACCTCGAGCTGGTTTGGAAATCTGCGAACTTTCAGGCCGTTAGGCTAGTCCGTTCGGCGGCTTTCCGCTCCCTCTCGATGACCTGAAGGTGCATCGGCGTGCCGAGTCGCACAAGCGCGCAAGCCCGCGCTTTTCCACTTTCCGCAATTTTGCCTGTGGACCCGAGTGGATAACTCAACGCTTTGCCGCAAAGCCGCCCACGCAAGGACGTGATCGCTTCACCGATCGCGCTGGGCGAGCAATCGCAGCCGCAGCGCGTGGAGCTTGATGAAGCCTTGCGCGTCGGTCTGGTCGTATGCCCCCGCGTCGTCCTCGAAGGTCACGTGCCGCTCGGAATAGAGCGAAGCGGGCGACTTGCGGCCGACGACCAACGCCTGCCCCTTGTAGAGCTTGAGCCGCACGGTGCCGCGGACCCTTGCCTGGCTGAGATCGATCGCCGCCTGCAGCATCTCGCGCTCGGGGGTGAACCAGAAGCCGTTGTAGATGAGCTCGGCGTAGCGCGGCATGAGCTCGTCCTTCAGATGCGCCGCACCGCGATCGAGCGTGATGCTCTCGATGCCGCGATGCGCGCGGGCGTAGATCTCGCCGCCAGGGGTTTCGTACATTCCGCGGCTTTTCATGCCGACGAAGCGGTTCTCGACGAGATCGAGGCGGCCGATGCCGTGCCGCTTGCCGTAGACGTTGAGCGCTTCGAGCAAGGCCGCGGGGCTCATCGCCTCGCCATTCAGCGCCACCCCGTCGCCGCGCTCGAAATCGATCGTGATGTATTCGGGAGAGTCCGGCGCGTCCTCGGGATTGTCGGTGCGGCTGTAGACGTAGTCGGGCACCTCTTCCCATGGGTCCTCGAGCACTTTGCCTTCGCTCGAGGTGTGCAGCAGATTGGCGTCGGTCGAGAACGGGCTTTCGCCGCGCTTGTCGGTGGGGACCGGGATCTGGTGCGCTTCCGCCCAGGCGATCAGCGCGCTGCGGCTGGCAAGGTCCCATTCGCGCCACGGGGCGATCACCTTGATGTCGGGCGCCAGGGCATATGCGCTCAGTTCGAAGCGCACCTGGTCGTTGCCCTTGCCGGTGGCCCCGTGGGCGATCGCGTCGGCCCCGGTCTCCCGCGCGATCTCGATCAGCCGCTGGGCGATCAGCGGGCGCGCGATGCTGGTGCCGAGCAGGTAGTCGCCCTCGTAGCGGGCGTTGGCGCGCATCATCGGAAACACGAAGTCGCGCACGAACTCCTCGCGCAGGTCCTCGATGAAGATGCTTTCGTCCGGCACGCCCATCAGCTTTGCCTTGGCGCGCGCCGGCTCGAGCTCCTCGCCCTGGCCGAGGTCGGCGGTGAAGGTGACCACCTCGCAGCCGTAGGTCACCTGCAGCCACTTCAGGATCACGCTCGTATCGAGCCCGCCCGAATAGGCGAGAACCACCTTGTTGATGTCGGACATGGGCTAAATCCTGTAGGCTCGGGCGCGCGGGCGGTGCGCCCCTATGGCAAGCGCGCGCGGGCGGCAAGAAAGGATGGCTATGGCCAAGTACGAGGCGAAGACCAGGGTGACCGAGGCGAGCGTCGCGGACTACATCGCTTCGCTGCCCGAGGCGCGCCGGCGCGAGGAAGCGGCGGCGCTCGATGCGATGTTCCGCCGCGTCACCGGGCTCGAACCGAAAATGTGGGGCCCGTCGATGATCGGCTACGGCAGCTACCGTTATCGCTACGCCAGCGGGCACGAGGGGGAGGCGATGCGCGGCGGCTTCAGCCCGCGCAAGGCGGCGCTGTCGATCTACCTGATGGGCGACTACTGCGACCGCCAGGCAGAGGCCGATGCGCTGTTTGCCCGGCTTGGCAAGCACAAGACCGGCAAGGCATGCCTGTATGTGAACACGCTCGCCGATGTGGACCTCGCGGTGCTGGAGGAGCTGGCGAGACTGAGCTGGGATTCGATGAACCGGCTCTACCCGGAGTAACAGGGGGAGTCGCGGCGGAGTTCGGTGATCTACAAATAACAATTTGCAAAGTAGGACTTTCGATGTTTTTCTTTTTCGAGAGCGCGAGTCGAAAGGGGGAGCATGCAAGCCACGTCCGTGAAGGAGCGTTTGTACCATGCAGACGAGACCGGCGGCGCGACGTTCGACTGCGCAACCGAGCTCGCCGCCATCCTCGGGGTCGACGACGCCGAAGTCGATTATTGCCGGGCGAAGTTGGCCGTCGACCGGCTCATCGAACCAGCGACCGATGTCGATGCGGCAAGTGACATACTCGACGCTTTGGCGGCGGAGGCACGCCGTATGGCTGGACCATCCTCGGCGGCCGACAGGCAGCTCGCGGCGCTTCGTGCGTTGATCTATGAGGCAGGACCTTGGAACGATAGCCGTCCGTTCGCATACGATCACGACGATCCGCTTGGGCAGCAGATCGGCAACAAGCTGCTGGCCACCTATCTCGCCACCCGGCGCGGCAATTGCGTGTCGATGCCCGCCCTGTTCGTGATCCTGGCGGAGAAGCTCGGACTGGAGGTTGCGCTGGCGACCGCGCCGCTGCACATCTTCGTTCGCTATCGGACTGAAGGCGGGCGGGTCGTGAACCTTGAGGCTACGAGCGGCGCGCATCCCGCGCGCGACGAGTGGTACCGTTCCAACATGCCGATGAGCGATCGGGCAATCGCCAGCGGCCTCTACATGCGCTCGCTCAGCAAGCGGGAGGGGGTAGCGTTGCTGGCGACCACCCTGCTGGAGCACCTGATCGAGCAACGAAGCCATTCCGTGGCGCTGGCGGTGTCCGAAGTCATCCTGCGCCATACGCCGCGCGATGCATACACCATGGTCAAACAGGGCACGATCTGCGGCGCGCTGATCGAGGCGGAGTTCGCCGCCAACTATCGGATTCCGTCGCTGATCCCTCCGCTCCTGCGCGCGCGGTATCTCACGCTCGTCCGACGGAACCAGGCGGCGTTCGAGGCCGCCGAGGCGCTTGGATGGGAGCCGGTTCAATGAATTCGGCCTGCCCGCGCGGCGTTCGTCTCGCACCCAGCACATCCAGAAAAGGAAGCCGGCATGTTCGTGAGCAAAGACCAGGCAGTCAGCCCTGAAAGCCGCCCACTCAACCGGACCTTCGGAGGCGCTGGGCGAGGCTACGGCCGCTTCCTGCAACCCGACCCGCTCGGCTATGAAGATGGCATGAACTGGTACACGTATGGGCAGAACGATTCTGTGAATAGAGTCGACCCGACCGGTCTCGCAACTAGGTGGCCGTGGATGTGCGAAGGGCTGTATTGCAACGAGCTACCTGGAGACCCCGGTTATCGCAGCGTTTTTGCTGATTCGATGGGCAATGATCCCAGTCACTACTCGGTTGGTAACACCCTTGGGCTTTTCGGCCCTGCTGGTGGGCTGATGGATCATGAACGATGGAATGCCTGTCCCGCCACGACCGGCACAGCAAGTTTTGATCGCGAGTCAGCGGGAGTCGCGGGTGCAAAGGCACTGGAGGGAAAGCGCGCTGCCGAGAACAACAAAACGCATGAGTACGGCGCGAGGATCATCCGATTGGGGCCGCATACGTGGGGCTTTTCAGAGCCAACTCGCTATTCGAGAGGGCAGGTCATGTTCGATGCCTATCTCAGCGATGGCGGATGGATACATTTACATAATAGAGGAGACGGAAATACCATATCAAGCGGTGATCGTAAAATGACAGAAAAATTCATTAGACTGAAGGGGGGGGATGCGGAATTTATTACCGCCCTAGTGGGCGACCAAGGGCGTATTTTTTCTTGGGAAGGAATGTCAGAGCTTAACGGCCGTGGTAAGGATCACGGCGACGCCTCGTGTCGTTAGCGAGATTAACAGGATTGGCAACAGCCATCCTGCCGTTGCCTTTTTGCCCCGTCTCCGCGGGTGTGGGCGCTCAAAGGGTGTTGGTACATTCAGAGCATCTTGAACCGATAGCGGTGCGGCAGCTTGAAGTTCAGGGTCTCGTGGATGGGGGGGGCGCGACAGTAAGCGTCTCGGCCATGATGGAAAACGACGGATACACGGTTACGGTTCGGTACTTCATTAATGGCAAGTCTAGGAGCGCAGCGTTTTCAATTCCTGACGTCCGAATGCTTGATCTGAGTTCGGCTAGGTTTTATGTCGGAAGTGAGGACGAGGCAGTGGTATTTCGAATTAACATGAAATACGGCGAGCCTACTTGGTGTTTTCTTAACGACGACAGTCGCCCTCGCCTGACTATTGATTTCGACAAAGAGGGTTCTGCTATGTTGATCCGTTCGTCTTTCCCCGAATGCGTGGCCGTCCGAACCGAAGGCCCCCTTTCGCTTTGGGAGGTTGATCAATGAACCCGCAGAGTCTGTCCTCGAACAAGCGGCGGCTACAGCCGCAGGCTGGGACCAGCATATCTAAGGCGAGTTGGCTTCTCGGCGGAACGCGCTACTCCGCCGCCTCGCGCAAGGCCGGATCGAGGTGCCACTGCGGCGCGGTGTCCGAGGCACGCAACCGCGCGCTCTCCTCGTGCATGAAGTCGCGCGTCATCGGGATGGCGGCTCGGTCCTTCACGTACACGATCTGCCAGTTGACCATCTTGCCGTGGCGGAAGCTCTGCTCGGCGCCGGCGAGATAGAACTGCCACATGCGGTAGAACTGCTCGTCGTAGAGCGCGACAATCTCGTCGCGGTGCATCACCGTGCGGTTGTACCACTCCTCCAGCGTATGCGAGTAGTGGAAGCGCATCGCTTCGACGTCCATCACCTGCCACCCGGCTTTCTCGGCCGGGACGACGAGCTCGCTCAGCGCGGGGATATAGCCGCCGGGGAAGATGTACTTGCGCGTCCAGGCGTCGGTGGTGCCGGGCGTGTTCGCGCGGCCGCAGCAATGGCTGAACATCACCCCGTCATGCTTCAGGAGGCGGTTGGTGTGCTCGAAGAACTGCGGGTAATGCGGGGTGCCGACGTGCTCGAGCAGCCCGACCGAGCTGATCCGGTCGAACGACCCTTGCACGTCGCGGTAGTCGAGCAGCGCGAACTTGACCTTGTCCGCCACCCCCGCCGCCGCCGCGCGCTCCTTGCAGAAGGCGATCTGGTCCTCCGCGAGCGCCACGCCGAGCACTTCGACGCCGTAGTGCTGGTGTAGATACAGCGCGAGACCGCCCCAGCCGCAGCCGATGTCGAGCACCTTCATGCCCGGCTTGAGGAACATCTTGGCGGCGATGTGCGCCTTCTTGTCGAGCTGCGCCTGCTCGAGCGAGGTCGTCTCCGGATCGCCGCGGTAATAGGCCATCGTGTACTGCCGGTCCTCGTCGAGGAACAGCTCGTAGAGCCGGCGGGTAAGGTTGTAGGTGTGCTTGGCGTTGGCCGCCGCCTTGCCTTTCGGATTGAAGCTGTCGAGCCGCGCGAGCAGGCGCTGCGCCGCCTTGCGCAGCGGACCCCTGGCGTGAAGCGAGGCGTCGCCGAGCCTCTTGCTGTTCATGGTGACGAACAGCACCAGGTCGCGGATGTCGTGCGGCTCCTCGACCACCAGCCAGCCCCACATATAGGCCTCTCCGGCGCCGACTTGCGGATAGCGGGCGATGTGGCCTGCCGCTTTGGGATGGGTCAGCCGGATGCGGATCGGACCGCGCGCGTCGAGCGCCGGTCCCGGACCGTACACATAGGTCTTGCCGTCGTGATCGGTGACGATCAGCGTACCGTGCTTGATCGCCCGGGACAGAAACGTGTCGAGCAGCCACATCGCTTGCCTGGTCTCCCTCAGATGCCGGCATACCACTGGTAGCCGCGGTCTTCCCAGTAGCCGCCGCGTCCCCCGCCGATCCCCTCGAGGCTGGCAACCGCTTCGATCCCGGTCAAGTACTTGGCGTGCTTGTAGCCGAGCTGGCGCTCGACGCGGAGGCGCAGCGGGGCCCCGTTGCGCTCGGGCAGCGGCTCGCCGTTCAAGGCGTGGGCGACGATGGTCTGCGGGTGAAACGCGTCGGCAAGGTCGATGCTCTCGTAATACGGCGCGCCGCCGAGCGTGTCGGCGCAGCGGAACACGATGTAGCGTGCCTCGGGCTTGAGCCCGGCGCCGCGCAGCAAGGTCGAGAGCTGCGGGCCGGTCCATTCGCCGATCGCGCTCCAGCCCTCGACACAGTCGTGGCGGGTGATCTGGGTCCGCTGAGGCAGGCGGCGGACATTGTCGAGGCTGAGCGCGAGCGGATGCGCGACGAGACCGGTCACGGTCAGCCGCCAGTCCGGAAACCCGGCGGCCAGCGCGGCCGCATACTCGGGCGTGTCGACCGTCTGCGACCCGTTGCCGCGGAAGGACGGGGAGATGTCGGCCCGCGCGTACTCCCTGGCGAGGCCGCCGCCCACGAGCAGCCGGTGGGCCGCTTGGTGCCAGCGCTCGGCGGCATCGAACAGCGAGCGGCCGGCCGTGCTGTCGGCGACTTTGGCGCAGCCGCCGACGATCAGCGCCGACGCCCCGGCGACGAGCTCCCTACGCTTCACGCGGGCCTCCCGTGACCATGTCGCGCATCTGCCGAACGGGGCCCGAGAGAAGCACCAGCGCGATATGAAGGACCGTGAAACCCAGCAGCGCGAAGGCGAGCAGGAAATGCAGCGAGCGCATCGACTGCCGCCCGCCGACGAGGGCCGACAGCGGCGACATCAGCGGGTCGAGCCCCGGGCTGATCGCCATGCCGGTGGCGATCATCCCCGGCAGGAGGATCCCGAGCACCACCCCATACGATAGCTTCTGGAGGAAGCTGAACTTGCCCTCATGCGCGAAATCGAGCCGCAGGTGCCGGGTCATATCGGCGCGAATCGCGTTCCAGCGCCATTCCGCGCGGCGGGTCGCGAGGTCGCGCGCGAAGTGCCGGTTGGCGGCCATCGCGATCCACATCGCCAGCAGGCCGAGCGCGAACGGCCAGGCGACGAGAAGATGCCAGCTGCGCGCTTCGGCGAGGCTGTAATGACCGGGAATCGTCGCCCAGCCCGGGAAGCGCGGCACCGCGAGCCAGGCCTGCGCGGCGGCGAAACCCTGGTCGCCCCAGTAGAGCCGGGGGTGCGCGTTCGAGATGTTGAGCCCGCTCATGAAAAGCACCGCCACGCACACCACGTTGAGCCAGTGCCACAGCCGGGTGGAGAGGGCGTGGAACTTCACGCCTGTTCGCGCGCGAGGTAGATGACGTCGCGCGGCTGCGCGAGCAGGTGCTGCCCGCTGTCGATGAACAGCGTCTCGCCGCTCGCCAGCCAGCCTTCGGCAAGCCACAGGCAGGCGTCGGCCACCTCGTCGGCCCCCGTCCGGCGCGCGAGCAGGTTCATCCGGTGGCTGACTTCGGCTTCCTCGGGGCTCTGGTCGTGGCTGGGCAGGATCGCGCCGGGGGCAAGGCCGTAAACCCGGTCCTCCGGTCCGGCAGCGCCCCCCGCTTCGCGCAACTGCGCGAGCATGGGGATCGTCGCGGCGAGTGCGTGCTTGCTCATGGTGTAGCTGAAGAAATCGGGGTTGGGGTTGGCGATCTTCTGGTCGGTGAGATTGATCACCCGCTTGCCGCCGGCCGACCGGCCGCGCGCGAGAAAGATCTGCGTCAATCGTGCCGGCCCCGCCGCGTTGACCCGCAAGGCGCGCCGGAACACGTCCATGTCGAGCGCGGTCACGCTGTCGGCCTCGAACACCGAGGCGCAGTTCACCAGCGCGCGCCAGTCAGGCAGCCGCGCGGCGAGCATCGCGGCGAACTCCGACACCGCGTTGCTGTCCATCAGGTCGCAATGAACCGCGTTCGCCTGGGGGAGCTCGGCGGCCAGCGCCTCGGCTTCGGCGGCCGAGTGGCCATAGTGCACGATCACGTGCCAGTCGGCCGCGGCGAAGGCCCGGCAGATCGCGGCCCCGATGCGCTTGGCACCTCCAGTCACGAGCACGGCGGGGCGCGGCGGACTTTCCATCGCCGCGCATCAAAGCACATCGGCCCCCCGTTCCCAAGCGAAAGGCGCGCCGCCCGCTGGGGGCGACGCGCCTAGGTGTCCGATGCGAAAAGGCTAGCGGATCAGCGGCA
>JBHWTG010000304.1:0-27327 GCA_043427735.1 Tsuneonella sp.
AGCCAGCCCGCCGGCACCACGACCGCCATGACCATCAGCTGGAACACGAACGCCTGCGTCACCACCTGGCGCCGGGCGGCGGGCTCCGTTTCCTCGTAGTAATAGCGCGCCGCCGCCGAATCGGTGCCGAACAGCAGCAGAGTGGTCAGCAGCACCGCCCAGGTGTTGAGCAGGTCGAGCGTGCCGTAAGTGTCGACCGAGAAATGCCGCGCCAGCAATGGAAAGGTCACCAGCGCGAGGATTTTGTTGAGCGCGCTGGCGATGCCGTAGATCGCCGTGTCGCGCGCCAGGAAGCGCATCCGCTCGCCCAGGCTGGTCCCGCCGAGCGAGATCACCGGCCCGTCTCCGGCCGGGCGGCGATCAGCGCATCGAGCCATTTGCGCGCAAGGCCGATCCCGGCGTGCTCGTTGAACCAGCGGGCATTGTCGGCGCCGTTTTGCATCGCGCGTTCGCGATCAGCGTAGATTCGCTGCAAATGCGTGGCCACCTCGTCCGGCGACTTGGCATCGAGGATCGGCGGCGGATCGTACCCGAATTGGGCGGCGAAGTTTTCCCGGGTGAAGTTGAACGCCTGGACGAGCGGACGGCCGGCCGCGAGGATCTCGAATCCCGTGCCGCCCCACAGCAGCCCTTCGTCGATCAGGAATTCACCCACGCCGACGTCGGCCAAGGCCAGCAAGGCCAAGATCTCCCGCCGTGGTAGGATCGGCAACCAGAAGACAAAATCCTCGATACCCAGCTCCGATACCAGCCGTTTTGTCGCTTCGACGTCGGGGCCGTATTCGATGGTGACGAACACGGGCTTCGCTCGCGGATGCTTGGCGACAAAACTGGCAAGCGCTCGAAACGGCCAGTCGCTGTGTTTGTCAGTGAGTCGCCAGCCCCGCTCGGACAAACCGCCCGGACGTTTCCAGAGATGGCGCGCCGCACAGAACATCGCCAGATCGGCGTCCTCCATTCTCCGCGCCGCTTCCCGGGCCTCGTCGGAGAGAGTCCCGCCTGTATAATCCTCGCCAGAATAGACCATGGGAGTGGGGAGCCCTTCGAACCCAACTCCCAAGCGTTCGAAGGATTCTCGGGTCAGCCCCATATCGGCGTTGAAGCGAACCCGCGCATTTCGGACGCCGCGGGCCTGGATCGCGCGCACATGGCGATGCAGCAGTCCGCGCAATGATTTGCGCTGCGCTACGGAAGAAAAATCCGGGGTCCCGAAGAATTCGATTCCGACGCTATAGGGGCTGAACCCGTCGAGCCTGCGCCCCATCCGCTCGAATAGCGCGGGAGCGATGCCGGTGCCCAGCACGCGATCAAAACCCGCAAGAGCCTCGGCCACCGGATGAAGCGGAGGCGGGCGTCGGAGCCGGAGCGGCTGGCCGGTGATCGCCTGGTTAGCGTTAGGAATGGGCAGGGGCCGGACAAACGCCGACCAGCGATCCCATTGATACGTGTCCGCCTGCGGGGCGAAATGCGCAGAACGGCCATCTGCGTCGGTCGAGAACGGGAAAAGGAAGGCGTCGGCGCCCAGATCGCGAAAGTAGCGCATCTGCGTGAAGGCATTGTTGTTCATATTGCCGACGAGGGCAATGCGCAGACCATCCGTATCTTGTTTATGGGGCACTGGGAGGGATTTCAGTCTTACACATCGCGCACGACCCGCGACGGATTACCCACCACCAGCTTGTGATCCGGCACATCCTTCAGGACGACTGAACCCATTCCTATGATTGCGCCATCGGCGACGAAGGTTCCATTCCCGACCGCCGAGTTCGGGCCGATAAACACGCCTTTGCCGTAGGTAATGCCGCCCCCTGCCATCACGTGAGCGGCGACTTGGCATGCCGGCCCGAGGTGGACATTATGCCCCACGTGGACGTGATCGTCGATTTTGACCATGTCGGCTATTGTGGTCGCGTGGATGGTCCCCGAACAGACGGTGGTGATTGCGCCTATCTCCACGTCGTCGCCGACGACAACTCCTCCGACATGCGGAAGATGGTGAGTAAGGCCGCCGGCATCGACGTAAATACCGAACCCCCACATGCCGATCACCGAGTTCGGCTTGACTAAGCAATTCCGTCCCAGGGTAACGTTCGGACCGATGATGGCGCCGGGGAACACCATCGACCCCGGCCCGATGCGCGCCGAAGGATGGACATGGCACCCCGGCATCAAGGTTACGCCGGGATAGCGTTCCTGCGCGACCGGTCCTTCTTCGTATCCAAGCCAGAAAGTGCCGAAATAGTCGTATAGCTCGATTGCCAGTGGGATGTACGCCTCACGCGGCCGTTCGAGAAAGATCGCCGGTACGCTAACCCGGCCGCGGTACTCCTCCGGCAAGGCGAACAGCGCCGACCGCCCTCGAAAAGCCTCGATCCGTTCCACATCGTTCTCGTCGAAGCGATCACGGAAGACGAAACAGGTCTCGGCGGGCGCCTCGAGCGAAGAGAGCCCGTCGATAAAGGACAGCCCGTCGGCATTTTCGATCGTGCGACCGACGATCTGTTCGATCTGACCGGCGGTCAGCTGTCTGGGAGCCCGGGTTACCTGCAAGCGGAAGCGCTCGTCAGGGCTTGCATTACTCATAGACATGCCGATCGAAATAGGTTTCCGGGTGGATCAGCAGGTAAACCAGATCGGGCTCGTCCTCCAGATGTTCCGCGAGCGAGCGGTGATCGCCATCGAGGCGCGTGCCGTCGCGGTAGGCTTTCCAGCGGACCCATTCGCTGTCGGTCACGTAAAGCGAGCGCGGGAACAGCGCGAACCGGCCCTGTTCCTCGTAGGCTTCGTACATCAGCCCGAGATCGCCCGCCGCCCGGCCGCGCCAGAAGTCGAGGTTGTTGATCCCGGTCAGCCCGCCGTGGCTGGCGACGCCGGTGATCGGCTGGCCGAACATCGCCTGCATCACGGCGAGATCGCGGCGCAGGCATTGCTCCGGATCGTCCTGCCAGATCGCCGCCTGATCCTCGATCTCGCTGTGGTACCCGAGCTCGTGCCCGTCGGCGAGCAGCGAGCGCAGGATCCGGTAGTTCTCGAAATCGAACGGGTTGTATTCGCGCGCGTGCAGCCGGACGAAGAAGGTCGCCGGAATGCCGAGCTCGCGGTAGATCGCGCGGAGGCGGTCGGCCTTCCTGACCGACACGTCGATGTCGATGCGGTTGACCAGCGTGCGCGGCGGCACCGCGCCCCGATCGCGCAAGCCAACATACTGGCCGCAGTTGACCACCGTGTAGCCGGCGTCGAGCGCAGCGCGGTACTGGCCGGCGAGATAGCCGAAAGTGAACGGGTTAGCTCCCATGGGAGGCTCCTCCCACGCCCGACAGCGCGACTTCGAGCTCGCGCCGCTCGGGAAAATTGACGAGCACGCCGCAGCCTTTCTTCTGGAACACAACCATGCTGCCCAGCGCCACCGACGAGGCATGGCCCTGCACGACGGCGGCGACGATGTCGCCCACGCCGGCGGCTCCCCCGTGGGCGATGACCGGGATATTCACCGCGTCCGACACCCGCCGCACGAGGTCGAGGTCGAAGCCCGACCAGGTTCCTTCGCGATCGACCGAGGTGAGCAGGATTTCGCCGGCGCCGTATCCCTCGACCTGGCGAGCCCACGCAACCGGATCGACCGGGTGCCGGCGCCGGGCCGACCGGCTGACCACCCGCTCGCCACCCAACCGCCCGCGCCGGACGTCGATCGCCGCCACCACCGCCTGGCTGCCATAGACATCGGCAATCTCGCGCAGCAGCGCGGGCCGCTCGTGTGCGTGGCTGTTGATGACGACTTTCTCGAAGCCGATGCCGAACACCCGCTGCGCCTGCTCGAACGTCCGCAAGCCCCCGCCATAGGCCAGCGGCATGAAGCATTCGCTGGCGATGTCGCGCAGCAGCTCCCAGTCGGGCTCGCGGCCCTGCGGCGTGGCCGAGATGTCGAGCACGACCAGCTCGTCGACCTCGAGCTCGTTGAAGATGCGCAGCGTGTTGCACGGATCGCCGACGTAGCGCTTGTCCGAAAAGTTGCGCGTTTTCACGAGCGCGCCGCGATCGATCAGCAGCGCGGGGATGATGCGGGTCCTCAGCATGGCAGAGCGGCGAACGCCCCGAGCAGCGCCATACCGAACCGGTGGCTCTTTTCCGGATGGAACTGCGCGCCGTAGACGCTGTCGCGCGCAATCGCGGCGTCGAACTCCATCCCGTACGTGCACTTGAGGATGGAATCGCCAGGCTCGGCGGTCTCTACCGCATAGCTGTGCACGAAGTAGAAGCGGGTTTCCTCTTCCGCGCGCATCCAGTCGGTGAGCGGAGAGGGGCGGGTCGGCCGCACCACGTTCCAGCCCATATGCGGCACCTTGAGCCCGGCCGAGGCCGGGAACTTGCGGGCTTGCCCCGGGATGAGCCCCAGCCCGCGCAGCTCGCCTTCTTCGCTGCCGTCGAGCAGCAGTTGCATGCCGAGGCAGATGCCGAGCGTGGGGGTGCCGGCGCGTGCCTTGGCCCGGATCGCCTCGCCGATGCCGAGCTCGCCGATGCGGCGCATCGCCGCGTCGAACGCCCCGACGCCCGGAAGCAGCAGCTTGTCCGCCCGCTCGATGCTCCCGACATCGCTCGCCACCTCGGTCACGGCGCCGATGCGCTTGAACATGTTGCGCAAGGAACCGATGTTGCCCATCCCGTAGTCGATGATCAGGACCGGCGGACTCATCGTGCGTCTCCTTCCTGCGTGGAGGCGGGTGCCGGGAAGCAGAACTTGAGGTAGAAGCTCTTGGGCACGAGATTGCGCGCAGCGAGCACGCGGAACAGCGGCCGATAGCGTTCGAACTTGTGCTTGTAGGTCGGGTAGTCGGTGTAATACTTGCGCGGCCGGCCCATCACCGACCAGAATTCGTTCTCGCTCATCTCGAAGCGCTTGAGCACATAGGCAAGCAGATCGTCCTCGATGTGCGGAGCCTGCGCGTATTCGTCGATCGCCTCGTCGCGGTCCATCACGCCATTGCGCACTTTTGCGGCAAGCGTGTTGTTGCGCTGGTCGAGGCCGAACTTGATCGGGGTGTAGAAGCTGTGGTGGAACGCGGTCATCCGGTTCTCGAGATGGTGCCCGCCGTAGTATTCCCACCCGCAGTCCGCCTCGAGGAACTTGCGGGCGTCTTCCTTCGAATAATCGAGGTACCAGAAGGGCCTGATCTTCTGGATGCGCTTGGCCATCGTCCAGTAGAGGAACCGGCCGAAGGTCATGTTCGGGAACGATTCCATCGGCAGCTTGCCGAACATCTTGTGCACCGATTCGATGTAGCCCCCATCGACGTAGGCCCGGCCGAGCGGCGAAACCCCTTCGGTTATGAACGAATGCCCTTCGAACACGTAGCGGATGCCGTGCTTGGAGGCAGCGCGGTACATCACCTCGGCCAGCGCGATATCGGTTGGACCGTCGATTTCGGGAACGCTGGCGTAGAAGAACGAGCGGAAGATGTCGTCCGCTTCCTTGTTGTTGCACACGTGGGTGTAGAGATCGACGTCGAGCTTGGCGGTCACCCGGCGAATGTTCTGCGTCGCGGTCGAGGTGTTCCAGGTGTTGTCGTAGTGCACGGCCAGCGGGCGCAGGCCATATTCCTTGGCGACGTACAGCATGTACGAGGAATCGGTGCCCCCGCTGACCCCCACGGCGACGTCGTATTTCTTGCCGCGGCCGGCCCGCTTGATCTCTTCGACGATGGCCGAGAACTTGGCCTGGCCGCGCTCGGTGCCGGTGCCGTATTCCTCGGCGAGATCGTCGATCATCCGGCAGTAGTTGCACACGCCCTGCGCATCGAAATCGATGCCGTGTAGCGAGCTGTCGAAGATGCAGCGCGTGCAGACCACGACGCCTTCGGCGCGCAGGTCGCGGCCCGTGTAGAGGCGTCCGATCGCCTCGTTGGCAGGTGTCGTCAGCGCCATGTCACGCTCCGCCCACGGCGCCCTCGGCCAGCGAGCGGATCGGCCGAGCGGGCACCCCGGCGACCACCGTGTGGGGAGCAACCGATGCCGAAACGACCGCGCCCGCACCGACGATGGCATTTTCGCCGACGACCACGCCCGGCAACAGGATCGCGCCTGCGCCGATCCACGCGTCGTCCCCGACTTCGACTTTGTCGGCCACCACCAGATGGGCCTTCACGTACGGATGATCCTTCAGCAGCGAGTTGTTCGGGCCGGCATCGGCGATGATGGTCACGTTGGGCGAGATCGAGGCGCGCCGGCCGATGGACACGAGGTCGAGATACGAATCGGAGATCTGCAGGTTGGCGTTGATCACCGCCCCTTCGCCGATCCGCACCCCGGTGGCGCGGAAGAATCGCTTGCGCATGCGGTTGTCGGGATGCTGCGTTCCCAGCCAGCGCACGAGCTTGCGCGGCAGCGCGGCGACCAGCGCATCCGCCTCGCCCGGCTCGAGCGACGCGTAATCCCACATCAAGCGGAGGACGACAGCGCTGAACGGGGCTTCGGCGGCTTCAGGCATTGCCGTCGTCGCCATGCGCGCCAGCCAGCGCGGAGTAGGGCACCGCAAAGAAATCGGGATAGGCGGCCGCAAGCTCTTCGCCGGACAGCCGCGTCACATCGCCGTTTTCGGGATAGAGCCAGATGCGGTATTCGTACTCCTTGTCGACCGTACCCCAGCGCGACTTGAAGCGGTACACCCCGTCCTGAGTTAGCCAGGTGCCGCCCCAGTTCCAGCAATCGCTGCCGTTGCCCACGACCGATTCGATCATCGCGTGGTGGATCAGCGCGCTGAGTGGCTGGTTGGAGCGATGGCTCGCATCGCTGACAGGGACGAAGTATTCGGCATAATTGCGATAAAACAGCACCAGCACCATCGCCGCGACCTCTCCGGCGGGCGTCTCGGCAACGAACAGGCGGTAATCTTTCCCGGCTTCGAAGCAGGCCTGCACCGCCGCGAAGAACGCCGGCTGCTTGAACTTGCCGCCAATCGCCCGCATCCCTTCCTCGTGCATCCGGGCAAGCGCGGCGAACATCGCCGGAGACCCATCGTCGCGGAAGCAGTAGCCGGACTTCAGGCCCTTGCGGACCATGTTGCGCGTCTTCTGATGATATTGCGCGAACAGCCTTTCCTCGACCTCGCCGCGGTCGGCGCCCCCGGGGAGAGGCGAGAACTGGCCGATGCGCCGATCGGTCAGATGGGGGGCGGTCATGTCATGAGCCGAGGCGGTAAGGGGATTGCCGACGATCGTGGCGGCGACCGCGCCGTATCGCCGATTGCGCGCGTGAAACGCATCCATCAGCGCCGGCGCAGCGCGCTCGACAGCGTGCGGGCTGCTCACGACGCCCCCGTGGCTGCCGTAAAAGGGAAGCGAATTGACGACCGCGCCGTACTCGGGATGAGCCAGCCAGAAGGCAGGCAACGCGGCGACCGGTTGCCCCTCCTCGGTCGCCACCAGATACTCGCACCGCGCCGCGGGCATCAGAGCCTTGAGGAAGCGGCCGTACTTCACGCTGTGATAGAGCAGCGCGTGCTCGCTGGACTCGACTACGCGGGCGTAAGCGCCATCGTCGCGCGACAGATCGTCGATGACGATCTCAAGCGACACCGTCGTACTCCGCTAGTGCCCGCGAGACGGTGGCGACCTCATCGTCGGTGAGTGCCGGGTAGAACGGGACCGATGCGTTGTGCGAGAACAGCGCGCACGCGCCAGGGAACCGGCGGTCGTCGAGCCCCGCCCCCCGATGCAGCAGCGCGTCGACCCCGCGCCGCAAGTGAACGCCCCGGCTGGCGAAATAGCGGGCCGCGGCTTCGAACGAGGTGTCGGACCGCAGCCGAAACGTGTAACGAAAGGGGGGGGCGGCCGAACCGCTGCGGTCTGCAGCCCCACTTCCTCCCAGCGCAGCATCGTAGGCTGCCTGGATCGTCCTCCGGCGGGCGAGAAACGCATCGTAGCGAGCTAGCTGCGCGAGACCGAGCGCGGCCTGAAAGTCGCTCAGGCGCGGGCAGGCCGCCTCTTCGAGGTCCCCTGGCTCGGACAACTCCACGCCCGCTGAGACCATCATCCCGCCTTCGCCCGTGGTCAGACATTTGGTCGCGTGAAACGAAAGGATACCGATATCGCCGAGCGTGCCCGCGCGCCCTTCGCGCGTGTCGCTGCCGAACGCCTGGCAGGCGTCCTCGAGAACCGGTATTCCGAAGGCCCGCAGCGGCGATATGGCGCACGCGTGCCCGAAGGTGTGCACCGCGATGATCGCCTTGGTGCGCGGACTGAGCGCGCATTCGACGGTATCGGGCGTGACCGTGCCGGCGTCATCGACATCGGCGAACCGCGGCAGCGCCCCGGCCGCGCGAACTGCCAGTTCGACGTCGACGCACACGTAAGTGGGCAACACCACATCCTCGCCGGGCCCGACTCCAAGCGCACGCAAGGCGGCGGTGATCGCCGACGTGCCGTTGGGCGTCGAGCGAGCCGAAGCGGCCCCGACATAGTCCCGCACCGCGTCCTCGAACTGGCGGGCCAAGGCGCCCGAGGCGAGCTGCCCGCCGGCGAGCTGCCGATCCACCGCCGCACGATCTGCCTCGGTGATCCACGGGGCCGAATGCGCGATCACAGGACCTGCTCGAGGTATTCGTTCACGTTGAGCAGCGACCAGACCAGCAGCCGGCGGTTCTCCTTGCCGTCGAGATGCTCGGCGACCAGATCGTGCACTGTCTGGCGGTCGAGCACGTCGAACAGCCGCGCGTCGCGACCGCACAGCTTGCGGCGGACGAAATCGTTGCTTTCGCCCTTGAACCAGCTCGCGTCAGGTGAGGAGAAGCCCTGCTTGGCGGCCTTGACGATGTCCTGCGGAATATAGCGGCCCATCATGTCGCGCAGGATCTGCTTGCCGTCGTTGGTCTTGCGGAAATAGGCCGACTGCTTGTCGCCGGCGATATTCTCGTCGACCCGCACGACCTGCCGCAGCTTGTTGAGCTTGAGCGACACCGGGCAGCGCATGGCGAAATCGACCAGGTCGTTGTCCATGAACGGCACGCGCGATTCGAGGCTGTGGGCCATCGACAGCTTGTCCTCGACGACGAACAGCCCGTGGAGGAAGGTCTTCGCCTCGAAATAGAGCGAATGGTTGATGTAGTCCTCGGGCCGCGACAGCTCGTTGTCGTGGGTGTCGAACACATCGCGGAAGATCCCGCGCGGGTTGACGCTCTCGGCGGTCTGTCCGGTGGGGGCCAGCAACCGTTCGCGGCTGTCATGGTCGAGCAGGCGCTGCCAGTAATCGTAGTACTGGTCGACATAGTGATCGAAGTCGCGGTTCACCGCCGCGCGGTAATACCGCCAGGGGTATCCGCCGAACAGCTCGTCGCCGCCGGCGCCCGACAGCACGACCTTGACGAACCGGCTCGCCAGCAGCGCGGCGTAGTAGTTGGGATACGACTGCCCGACGCGCGGCTCCTCGAGATGCCAGGCGAGCGAAGCGAGCGAGCGCTCCATGTCGCCCGCCTTCAGGACCATCTCGTAATGCTCGGTCTTGAACCGCGCGCTCATCGCCTCGGCTTTGGCGCGTTCGTCGAACGCAAGCTCGATACCCGAAGCCGAACTGAGGTCGAACCCGCAGGTGAAGGTCTTGAGGTTGGGATGGCTCTGCGCTGCCACCGCGGTGATCGAGCCCGAATCCATGCCCCCCGACAGGTAGCTGCCGATCTCGACATCGCTGACCAACTGGCGTTCGACCGCCTGCGCGAACAGCCGGTCGAGCTCCTCGCGGTATTCGCGCGGGTCGCCCGGATTGTCGGGCTCGGCGAAATGGTAATCCCAATACCGGGTCAGCTTCAGCCCCGCCCCGGGCTCGCGCAGGTCGAGCTCGGCGTAGTGGCCGCCAGGGAGCAGCTCGATCCCCTCGATCAGCGTGCGGTCGGTGAACAGGTTCTGGAAGGTGAAATATTCGTACAGCGCCGCGCCGTCGAGCCGCCGCACGAACGCCGGATCGGCAAGGATCGCCTTTTGCTCGGAGGCGTAATAGAACCGCCTGCCTTGCCGCGCGACGTAGAGCGGCTTGATGCCGTAGCGGTCGCGGGCGAGCAGCAGGCGGCGCTCCTGCCGGTCCCACAGTGCGAAGGCGAACATACCGTTGAAGCGCGCGACCGCCGCCGGGCCCCAGTGCTGCAGCGCCACCAGCGCCACTTCGGTGTCGCTTTCGGAGCGAAACCAGTAACCCGCGTCCTCGAGCTCGGCTCGCAGCTCGCGATAATTGTAGATCTCGCCGTTGAAGTTGAGCACGAACCGATGCTCGACGCTCACCATCGGCTGGGCCGCGGCATCGGACAGATCGATGATCTTCAACCGGCGATGGCCGAAGCCGACCGGTCCTTGCGTCCACAAGCCGCACGCATCGGGCCCGCGGTGCACGAGTGCGTCGCGCATCCGGGTCAGCAGACCGCGCTCGACCGCGACCCCATCGAGACGCAACAGGCCGACAATGCCGCACATCAGTCGGGGCCCTTGCGCACCTGCTCGATGACGTAGTCCTGCTCGTCGGCCGTCATCCCGTGAAACAGCGGCAGCGAGATCGAGCAATCGTTCGCCGCGAAGGCGTTGGGGAAGTCGGTCTCGCTCAGGCCGTACTTGTCGCGATAGTACGACAGCATGTGCACCGAGTGAGTCGCTGGCCGGGTGGAGATGCCACCTTGCTGCAGCTGCTCCATCCACGCATTGCGCCGGGCGTTCACCGCTTTCACTCCCGCCCGTTCGATCTCTGCGGGCATGAACAGGCAGGGATAGCTCTGATAGCCATGCTCGCAGCCATCGCTGATCACCGGCGTGCGCAGCCAGTCGAGCCCGGCGAATGCCGCGTCGTAGCGCGCCGCCAGACGCCGGCGCTCGGCCAGAATCGCCTCGGCGCGTTCCATCTGCGCGGAACCCAGCGCTGCCTGGAAGTCGGTCATCCGCTGGTTGTACCCGGCCAGCGGATGGTCGGCGAGGAGGTACGGGCGAGCGCCGAGGTGCCGCTGCAGATCGGACATCGCCGCACCGTGGTCACGCAGTCGGCGGACGCGCTCGGCGAGTTCGTCGTCTTCCAGGGTAACCATTCCCCCTTCGCCGGTGGTGATCGCCTTGCGTGGGTGGAAACTGAACGCCCCGGCATCCCCCAGCGTGCCGACATGGCGGCCGTGATAGGTCGCACCGAAGCCGCATGCCGCGTCCTCGAGCACCCACAACCCGCGCCGGCGGGCAATTTCGTTCACCGCGTCCATGTTTGCCGCGAGGCCGAACAGGTGCACCGGGATGATGCCGACGGTGCGCTCGGTTATCAGGCCCTCGATCTCGCCCGGATCGATGTTGAAGGTCTCGAGATCGATGTCGCAAAACACCGTCCGCGCCTGCTGGTGCTCGACGATATTGGCGGTGGCGATCCAGGTGAAGGCGGGCACGATCACCTCGTCGCCCGGGCCCAGGCCGAGGGCGACCGCCGCGAGATGCAGGCCGGTGGTGCAGCTCGTCACCGCGGCGGCGTGCTTCGCACCGGTAAAGCGGGCCCACTTGTCCTCGAACTCGCGCACTTTGGGGCCCTGCACGAGCCAGCCGCTGCGCAGCGGCTCGAGCACGCTCTCGATCTCCGCTGGCTCCAGCGCGGTGCGCGCGATCGGCACGTTCATTGCGGCGCTCCCGCTCACGCGGCCAGCCCCACCGCGCGGCGCCGGTCCGCGACCTCTTCCTTGTGCGCGGCACGCCACTCGATCAGGCGGCGTAGCCCCTCGTCGAGATCGATCGATGCGGTGTAGCCGATTTCCTCGCTCGCCTTCCTGGGCGAGCCGATGCGGTTGCGCACCAGCGTCGCCTGGCTGCGTGGAGCGTAGACGATCTCCTGGTTGGAGCCGGTCAGGTTAAGCAGCTTTTCGGCCAGTTCCTTGAGGCTGGTGCGCACGCCGGTGCCGACGTTGTAGAACTCGTCCTTCGCCTCGGCGCTCATCGCGCAGACGTTGGCGCGGGCGCAATCCTCGACCGCCACGAAATCGAACGCTTCCGACCCATCGCCCATGATCGTCGGCGCCTCGCCGCGATCGATCGCGTCGAGCATCTTCATGATCACCGCGATGTATGCCCCGTGGTAGTCCTGCCGCGGGCCGTAGACGTTCATGTAGCGCAGGCCCACGTAGTCCAGATCGTACCGGTGGTGATAGGCGCGCAGCATGGCCTCGCCGCAGATTTTGGTCGCGCCGTAGAAGTTCTGGTTGTTGAACGGATGGTCCTCTTCCATCGGATCGGTCACCGCATCGCCGTACACCGACGCCGAGGACGAATAGACCAGCCGCTTGACTCCGTTGCGTACGCAGGCGTCCATCACGTTGAACGTACCGCCAACGTTGACGTTGAACGCCGAGCGCGGGAATTCGTGGCATTGCAGCAGCCACAGCGCCGCGAAGTGAAACACCCCGTCCACCCCCTGCATCGCCGCATCGAGGATGTCGGTATGAAGGATGTCGCCGCCGATCTCGAAGATTTTCACGCGCTCGTCGCGCAGCGCGGCGGCAAGATTTTCCTGCCGCCCGCGGGCGAAGTTGTCGTATACGATGACCTGGCCGACGTCCTGCTCGAGCAACTTGTCGACCGTGTGCGAGCCGATCAGCCCCGCACCGCCGATCACCAGCAGCTTCTTGCCTCGAATATCCATGTTTTTCAGGGTCCTTTCGGGCGAGTGGCCCGGTGGTTGGCACGCACTAAAAGATCACAGCGCCTTTGCAAGCGCATCGACGACGGTCTCGATCGCCTCGGCCGTCAGATACGGGTGCATCGGCAGGCTCAGCACGGTCCGCGCGGCCTCGTCGCTGGCCGGGAGATGCGCGCCCGGATCGGCAACCGCGGGCTGGGATGCCAGCGGCACGGGATAATGGACAATCGTCGGCACGCCGGCCGCGGCAAGGCTCTGCTGCACCCTGTCTCGCTGCTCGACGCGCACCGTGTATTGCGCCCAGGCGCTGGCATTGTGCTGGAGCACTTCCGGCGTGCCGGTAAAGCCGATCGCGCGCAGCTTCGCGGTGTAGGACTGCGCCGCCGCCTCGCGCCGCGCAAGCTCGTCGTCGAGGACTGCAAGCTTGGGCAGCAGGATCGCGGCCTGCAGCGTATCGAGCCGGCTGTTTACGCCCACCCGGACGTGGTGATAGCGCCGCTCCTGCCCGTGCCGCGCGATCTGCCGCAGGCGCGCGGCGAGCTCCTCGTCCGAGGTGAAGATCGCCCCCCCGTCGCCGTAACAGCCGAGCGGCTTCGACGGAAAGAAGCTGGTGCAGGCGACCGTTGTCAGGTTGCCCGAGCGCCGCCCCTTGTAGCGCGCGCCGAAGCTCTGCGCGGCATCCTCGATGACCGCGATCCCGGCATCTGCGGCGACCGCGTTGATCGCGTCGTAATCGGCGCACTGGCCGTACAGCGATACCGGAATGATCGCCTTCGTGCGCGAGCTGAGCGCGCTCGCCAGTTGCGCCGGGTCCAACGCGTAACTGCGGGGGTCGATGTCGACGTACACCGGCCGCGCCCCGAGGACGGCGGCGGCTTCGGCGGTGGCGATATAGCTGAAGCTCGGGGTGATCACCTCGTCGCCGGGGCCGACGCCGAGCGCCATCAGCGCGATCTGCAGCGCGTCGGTGCCGTTGGCGCACGATATGCAATGCGCCGCGCCGGTGTACTCGGCGAGCTTCGCCTCGAGCTCCGCCACCTCGGGTCCGAGGATGTACTGCCCGTGCGCGAGCACGCCGGCGATGCCGGCCTCGATTTCGGCGCGCAGCCGCTGCTGCTGGGCGGCCAGGTCGACGAACGGCATCATCCCGCGGCATCCTCGCGCGTGACGGTTTCGCCCGAGAGGCGGTAGCGCGCGCCGGTATGCGGGCACGTCGCCCCACCCTGGCCCGACCGTGGCAGGTCGAGCCGCTCGCCGTGCTCGCTCATCCACCCGATCCGCCGCGCGGGCACCCCGGCCACCAGCGCATAGTCGGGCACATCGCCGGTCACTACCGCCCCCGCCGCGACGAACGCGAAGCGGCCGATGGTCACCCCACAGACCACCGTGCAGTTCGCCCCGAGGGTCGCCCCGCGGCGAACCAGCGTGTCGCGGTACTCGTCCTTGCGCTCGATCAGCGCGCGCGGGTTGTGGACGTTGGTGAAGACCATGCTCGGCCCGCAGAATACGCCCTCTTCGAGCGTGACGTTATCGTACACCGAGACGTTGTTCTGGATCTTGCAGCGGTCGCCGATCGACACCCGATTGCCGACGAATACCCCCTGCCCGAGCGACACCCCGGCGCCGATCCGCGCGCCGGCGCAGACATGTACGAAATGCCACACGCGGCTGCCCGCACCGATCGTCGCGCCTGCGTCGACGATCGCGCTGTCATGGACGAACGTCGCGGTCACCGCCGGCCGAGCGCGGGGTGCGCCTCCCCGTCGCCCGGGCGGCGCGGATCGGCCGAACGGATCGCGGCCACCGCCTCGATCGCCTGGCGGTTCTCCTCGATCCCGAAGCCGCGCCCGGCGAGGATCTCCTGGTAGCTGCGGGTGTGAAGATCGGTGAACCCGCCGGAGAATTCGATCTCGCGCCCGTCGATGGTGATCGAGCGGAAGGTGCGCTGGCCGCGGGCGCGCTCGGCCTCCGGCACGTCCTCGAGCTCGAGCGACATGAACCACCGCACCCGTGCGCGCTCGTATTCGAGAAATCCGGCGCAGCGCGAAGGCTCTTTCAGGAACACGCGGTTATCCTGCAACCGGCCGAACAGGAAATGCAGCATGTCGAAGAAGTGCACGCCGATGTTGGTGGCGATGCCGCCGGACTTGCGCTCGTCGCCTTTCCAGCTCTGGTGATACCACCGCCCGCGCGAGGTGACGTACATCAGGTCGACTTCGGCCTTGGCGTCGTCAGAGCGGGCGAGCGCGGCCTCGCGCAGCGCCACGATCGCGGGGTGGAGGCGCAGCTGGAGGATCGTGTTGATGCGCTTGCCGGTGTCGGCCTCGATCTCGGCCAGGCCGTCGATGTTCCACGGATTGAGCACCAACGGCTTTTCGCAGATCGCGTCGCAGCCCGACCGGAGCGCGAACCGGGTATGCGAATCGTGCAGGTAGTTGGGCGAGCAGATCGAGACGAACTCGATCGGACGGCCAGCGGCATCGCGCCGCTGCTTGTCGATATGGCGGTCGAAGCGTTCGAACTCGGTGAAGAAGTCCGCATCGGGGAAGTAGCTGTCGATGATGCCGACCGAATCGTTCGGATCGAACGCGGCCGCCACCACGTTGCCGGTGTCGCGGATCGCTGCCATGTGGCGCGGCGCGATGTAGCCGGCGGCGCCGATCAGCGCGAAGTTGCGGGGGTGGCTGGTGGTCATCGCGGCGAAATACCCGTCAAAGCCGCAAGTCGGCCGAGCCGAGCGGCAGCGTATACTTGAGGTCGTAAAGCACATGCTCGGGCTTGCCGAAGGCGCGGATCGCCTCGGCCCCGAGGTCGGCGAACTGCCGGTGAGCGACCGCCAGGACGATCGCATCGTAAGTTCCTGCGGCGGGTGAGGCGACCGTGTCGATGCCGTATTCGTGCGCGGCTTCGGCCGGATCGGCGTAAGGATCGTGCACGTCCACTTGCGCACCGTAATCCTCGAGCTCGCGGATCACGTCGACCACCTTGGTGTTGCGCAAGTCCGGACAGTTTTCCTTGAAGGTCAGCCCGAGCACCAAGACCCGCGCGTCCTTCACCGGCAGCCGCCGCTCGAGCATGGCCTTGACCAGCTGGCCGGCGACATAGGCGCCCATCCGGTCGTTGAGGCGGCGGCCGGCGAGAATGATTTCGGGGTGGTAGCCGATCGACTGGGCCTTGTAGGTCAGATAGTACGGATCGACGCCAATGCAGTGGCCACCCACCAGGCCCGGGCGGAACGGCAGAAAATTCCACTTGGTGCCGGCCGCCTCGAGCACCTGCTCGGTGTCGATGCCCATCCGCCCGAATATCATCGCCAGTTCGTTGATCAGTGCGATGTTGAGATCGCGCTGGGTGTTCTCGATGACCTTGGCCGCTTCGGCGACGCGCAGCGACGCGGCCTTGTAGGTTCCCGCGGTGATGATTTCCGCGTAGAGGCCGTCGACCGCGTCGGCGGTCTCCGGGGTCGATCCGGAGGTCACCTTGCGGATCGTGGGCAGCCGGTGCTCGCGGTCGCCAGGGTTGATCCGCTCGGGACTGTAGCCGACGAAGAAGTCGCGGTTGAACGCGAGGCCCGAGACCCGCTCGAGCACCGGCACGCAGTCTTCCTCGGTCGCTCCCGGGTAGACGGTGGATTCGTAGATTACGATGTCGCCGCGCTTGAGGACCTTGCCGACGGTTTCGGAGGCCTTGATCAGGGGGGTCAGGTCCGGTCGCCGGTGGCGATCGATCGGCGTCGGCACGGTGACGATGTAGATGCCGCAGTCGGCGATCTCGCCGAGCTCGGTGGTGAAGGACAGGTGAGCCGCGGCGGCAAGGTCGCCGGCGTCGACCTCGTCGGTCCGGTCGTGGCCCGAGCGAAGCTCCTCGATACGGCGCGCATCGATGTCGAAGCCGACGACCGGGCGCCGCTTGCCGAACTCGACCGCCAGGGGAAGGCCCACGTATCCCAGCCCGATGACGGCGATCTTGGGCATGCTCGATGAAGTCATGAACGGCAGACAGTCGGAAAAGTTTGGGGAATGCCCGGGCGGCCGGCCGCGCCGGGTGAGTGGCTGCGGGTAGTCCACGGCCGCGGGGGAATCAAATATATTGTTCCGCGCGCCGAGCGACCTCTTCGGCGAGCGCCAGCGAGGCGGTCAAACCGGGAGACTCGATCCCGTGGAGCGCCACGATCCCGGGCAGGCCGTGAGCACCGGCATCGTCGATGCGGAAGTCCGCCGCCGGCTCGCCGGGGCCTGAAAGCTTGGGCCGGAGTCCGGCATAATCGGGGAACAGCCGCTCGGCCTCGACGCCCGGCCAGTATGCCTGGATCGCTTGCGCAAACCCCTCGCCACGCCGGGGGTCCACCCCGTAGTCGATGGCCTCGATCCATTCCACATCCGGCCCGAACCGCGCGCGCCCCGCCAGATCGAGCGTCAGATGCACCCCGAGCCCGCCAGGTTCCGGCAACGGGTAGATCAGGCGTTGGAAGGGCACCGGTCCCGAGTAGCCGAAATAGCACCCGCGCGCGTAGCGCATGTCGGGGACGCAAGCCGACGGATAGCCTTCGATCGACCGCGCGACCGCCGACGCTTCGAGGCCCGCCGCCACCACGGCCGCGCGCACCGTCGCCACAGTCCCGGCCCCCGCCTCGACTTGCAGCGCCCATCCGCCGGGAGCGGGCGCCAATCGGGCAACCCGTGTGCCCAGCGCGAGCAGCGCGCCGGCATCTTCGGCCGAGCCGAGAAGCGCATACATGTAGGCGTGGCTGTCGACGATCCCGGTGGAGGGCGACAGCAGCGCCGCGGTGCCCGCCAGCGCGGGCTCGATCCGCGCCAGGTCCCGGCGGCCGAGCCAGGCGAGGTCGGTCACTCCGTTGGCCTCTGCCGCCAGCGCAATGCCCTCGAGCTCGCCGCGACGGTCCTCGCCGGGAGCGACGATGAGTTTGCCGCAGCGGCGATGCGGTACCCCGGCCTGGCGGCAGAAATCGTACAGCAGCTCGCGCCCGCGCACGCAGGTGCGCGCCTTGAGCGAGCCTTGCGGATAGTAGATGCCGGCGTGGATGACCTCGCTGTTGCGCGAGCTGATGCCGGTGCCGATCGCGTCCGCCGCATCGACGATCAGAACGCTCCGTCCGGCCAGCGCCAGTTCCCGCGCGGTCGCCAGACCGACCGCCCCCGCGCCGATCACCAAGGCGTCGAAATCGGCCATCCGCTAGACCTGGTAGTAATCGCGATACCAGTCGACGAACCGGCGGATGCCTTCGCGGTAGTCGGTGCCCGGAGCCGAACCGGTCAGCTCGCGCAGGAGCGAGGTGTCGGCGTGCGTGGCGGGAACGTCGCCGGTCTGCATCGGCATGTAGTTGCGCACTGCCTTGCGGCCCAGCGCCTCCTCGATCGCCTCGATGAAATCGAGCAGCCGCACCTGATCCGCGTTGCCGATGTTGACCACCCGGAAGGGCGCCACCGGGCTGAGGCTGTCTCCGGCCGGGATGGCGGCCGGGTCGGCCGGGCGCACGGGGGGCACGTCTATCAGCCGCCGGATCGCCCCCACGAGATCGTCGACGTACGTGAAGTCGCGGTGCATCTCGCCGTTGTTGTAGATGTCGATCGGCTCGCCGGCGAGGATGCCGCGGACGAACTTGAACAGCGCCATGTCGGGCCGGCCCCACGGGCCGTAGACGGTGAAGAAGCGGAACATCGTCGTCGGCAGGTCCCACAAGTGCGCATAGCTGTGGCCCATGGCCTCGTTGGCCATCTTGGTGGCGGCGTAGATCGTCAGCGGGGTGGCGATGCGCTGGGTTTCGGTGAACGGCATCGTGGTGTTCGCACCGTAGACCGAGGAGGTCGAGGCCATCAGCAGATGCGCCACACCGTTGCGGCGAGCGCCCTCCAACAGGTTCATCGTCCCGACGACGTTGGCCGCGATGTAGGCGTGCGGGTTTTCAAGGCTGTAGCGCACGCCGGCCTGCGCTGCGAGGTGGACGATGGCGTCGGGCGCGAACGCTTCGATCGCCGCCTGCAGCGCTTCGTCTTCCTCGAGCATCGCCTCGGTCGCCGCAAAGGCGGGCGATTGCGACAGCATTGCGTGCCGCCGCTGCTTGAGCGCGACGTCGTAGTAATCGGTCATGCCGTCGTAGCCGTGCACCGCGAAGCCTTCGGCAAGCAGCAGGCGGGCGAGGTGAAAGCCGATGAACCCGGCGGTCCCCGTAACGAAAATGCGCTTCATTCTGTCTCTCGTTGGCTGCCGGCGGCTGGCCGGGCGGGCGGGGGGTCAATCGGCGGGGAGGATCTCGGCCGATTCGACCGCGCCTTCCAGGCCCGCGGGATTATCGTGCTGGCGCGCGACCAGCGCCAGCGATTGCGCGGCGCAGCCGGACGGCACGCTGAAGGCGGCCGAAAAGGTGCTTGCGCCCGCCCCCGGCAACGCCGCCTGCACCAGTTCGCGCCCGCTGTCGCAGGTGACCGCGAAGTACGGGCGCTCGCCGGCAGGTACCGCGAGGCCCTGCGCCGTCCCGCGGATTCGATAGCGGCCAACCGGGAGCAGCTGGCGCTGTTCCGCCAGCTTGCCCGGCGAGGCGGCGGCCACCGAAAAGGCGAGCGCGCCTCCGCCGTCCTTCGCCCGCACCAGCGAGCCGAACAAGCCGCCTTCGTTGAAGGGCTGCCAGTCGAACACTGTCTGCGCATCGGACGCCACGCGGAAATCGGGATCGCGCGACTTTCGCCGGTCGGCGCCGGGGCGAATGCGCGCGTAATAGCGCCAGGCCTGATCGTAGAACCCGCGCGCCGCAAGCGCATCGACCACGCGCGCGTCCTGCAACGGGGTCACCGGCAGCCCAGCCCGGGCGAGCTCGGGGTGGAACGCCGCGGTCCCTTCGGGATTGACCGCCGCGCGCGAGAGGTAATCGATGAATTCGCTGCCCCACACCGGCCTGCGGCGCAGGATCGGCAGCAGTTCGGCGCGGACCCGCGGCTCGGAAATCGCCCGCGCCAGAATCGGGAACAGCAGCGCCGACGCGTTGCGCGAGGTCTTGAGCGCGAAGTCGTAGTTGGTCAGCGCACCGCGAATGTCGCCGCGCGACACCGCTTCCTCGATCGCCCAGATCCGCGAGGGAAGCTCGCGCCGCGACAGCGACAGCGAATAGCGGAACAGCGCCCGCGTTCGCTCGGTATCGCCGCGAAGCTGGGCCGCCAGCGCGAGCACGTTGATCGCCTCGACCGTAGTGGGATCGTCGCGCAGGGCGACCCGGGCGAGCTCGAGCGCAGTCTCCTGCGTGCGGCTCGCGCTCAGCGATTGCATCGTTTCGTTCGCCAGCTCGGCCGCGATCCGCCCGTCCCACGGCGCGAGCTTGTGAGCGAGCTCGGCATCGGCCCGGCGGAGGACCTGCGCCGCGGAATCGCGGATCGCGAACGACGCCACCAGCGCGACTGCCACCACCGCCGCGGCGGTTCGCCAGCCCGTGCGCATCCGCCGCATGCGCGAGGGAGCAGGGCGGCGGCTCATGCCGGAGAAGCGGGCTCGGTTTTCCTCGCGCCGTAGTCGTAGCTGTAGTTATAGCTGTACTGCGAGCGACGGCCTTCGAACTTGGTCAGGACGATGCCGAGGATGTGGGCATTGGCGCTGATCAGGCGGCCAAGCGCGGTGCGGGCGGTGTTCGAGCGCATCTTGTGCGATTCGACCGCATACACCACCCCTTCCACCTTGCTGGCGATCAGCGGCGCGTCGGCCAGGCCCAGCACCGGCGGGGAATCGATGATCACATGGTCGTATCGCTGCAGCAGCCGCTCGATCAGCAGCGAGAGACGCGAGCCGGTGAGCAACTCGGCCGCGTTGGGCGGGATGGGGCCGGCGGTCATCGCGTCGAACCCGAACGCCTCCATCCGGAACAGCAGACCCTCGAGCGCGTCCTCGCCGGCGAGGAAGTTGCTGAGCCCGACGTCGTGCGAGACCCCGGCGAGCTGATGGACCGACGGCGAGCGCATGTCGCCATCGACCAGCACGACCCGCTTCTGCCCGCGGGTAAGCGTGGTGGCGAGGGCGAGAGCAGTGGTCGACTTGCCTTCCGCCGGACGCGTCGACGTGACCATCAGCGACCGCGGCACGCCGTGCTCGGTGGTGAAGCTGAGGTTCGTCTGGACCGACAGATAGCCTTCGATCAGGTCCGACTTGCGGTCGAGCAGCGCCTCGCGCGGTTCCTCGGTGTCGGACTTGGGAACCACGCCGAGCAGCGGCAGCCCCAGGCGGCTTTCCACTTCCGCCGGGTCGGTGATCGTTTCGTTGAGCTGCTCGAGGATGAAGGCGATGATCACACCCAGGCCGAGGCCGAGCAACGCGGCGAGCAGCAGGTTAAGCAGGAGCGACGGGCTCGAGGGTCCTTGCGGGACGTCCGCGGGATCGACGATCGAGACGTTGTTGACGCCCACCCCGCCGGCGATGCCGATTTCCTTGAAGCGCTGGAGCAGGCCGTCGTAGAGCGCCCGATTGGTGTCCACTTCCTGCTGGTAGATGTTGTACTGGATCAGCCGGCGGCGCAGGTCGAGATAGCTTCCCTTGAGCTGGTTGACCTTCGCCTGGAGCGCCTGCTCGCGCTGGAGCGCGGCGCGATAGTCGGCGTTGACCGATTGGCTCACCCGTCCTTCTTCGCGGGCGATCGAGCGCTCGAGCTGGTCGATCTGCGATTTGACCGCCTGCGCCGCCGGATAGGCCGGCTCGAAGCGCTGTAGCAATTCCTGGTACTGCGATTCGAGCAAGGCGCGCCGCTGGCGCATGTCGTTGATCGCGGCGTTGTTGAGCGCCTCGGTGGAAGCGCCCGCCCGGCCGGAGTTCTGCGCCCGCGCCTGCGCCTGGATGCGGTCGGCTGTGGCCTCGATCAGCGCGGTGTTCAGCGCGGCCAGATCGTCGGCGACGATCGAGCGCTCCTGCGTCGTGGTGCCGTCCCCGGTGGCTTGCGCCGGCAGGTTGATAATCTGTTCGCGCGATGCGTAGTCGACCAGCTGGCGCTGCGATTGATCGAGGCGCTGCTTGTACTCGGCAAGCTGCCGCTGGAGCTGATCGCGCCCGTAGCTGGTCGCCTGCACCTTGCGTTCCAGATTGGTCTGGATGAAGTTCTGCGCCCATGCGTTCGCCACCAGCGCGGAGAATTCCGGATCGGGGCTGGTCACCTGGATTTCCACCAGGCGCGACAGACGGGTGGGATTGATCGACACGTTCGCAAGCAGGATTTCCCCGGCGAGGCGTTGCCGCGCCGCGAAGCCGTCGGCGGAATAGCGGCCCCCGACTTGCTCGAACGCCGGACCCTCCGGCTCGATACCGTACGTCTCGAACAGCAGCGGGCGATTGACCAGGTTGAGCTGGTTGGCCACCCGCTCAGCCAGCGAGCGCGCGCGCAGGAGGCCGTACTGGGTCTGATAGAACTCCTGGTCGGCGACCCCCTGGTCGCGCTCGACCCCCTCGAACTCGGTCACCTGGCCGACGTTGCGCTGGATTTCGATCAGTGTCTTGGCGGTGTACTGCGGGGTCATCAGCAGCGTGGCGACGATCCCCAGCAGCATCGCCGCGGCGGTGATCCCGAGAATCAGCCAGCGTCGGCGCAGGGCGATCTGGATATACTGCTGGATGATCGGGGTCACCGGCAGCCCCGGCGCGGGCTGCCCACCGGGCAGGGGGGCCGGGATCGCCGGTGCCGGCGCGGCGCTGATCGGGCTGGTCAGGACGTTCATTGGTTTTGCAACACCGCGATAAGGGGAGACGTGAGGAGCGGCGCGACCGCGGCGATGTCGCGGAACAGGCGGCGCTGCGGCGAATCGCCCACGATCACCACGTCGTTCGGGTAAATCACCGGGTCGGCATAGTTGCCGCGGCGGATCGCTTCCAGGCTGTACAGGCCCGCCAGGCGCTTGCCGTCGACCGTGCGCAGGACCACCACTTCGTCCTTCTTGGCGAACTCGGTCAGCCCGCGCGCGGCCGAGATGGTCCTCAGCAAGGTCGAATTGTTGGTCACCGGATAGATCCCCGGCTGCTGGACCTCGCCTTGCACCGCGACCGACTGGCTGACCGTGTCGCGCATGTTCACGGAAACTTGCGGGTTGCGGACATAGTTGCGCCGCAGGGCTGCCTCGATCTCCGCGCCGAGCTCGGCGGTGGTCTTGCCGCTCGCAATCAGGCTGCCGACCAGCGGCACCGTGATATAACCGCCGGCGTCGACCTGGATGAGCTCGCGGCTGAGCTCGGGGACGTTGAACACGATCACGTCGACTTTATCGAGCGGGCCGATCGCCGTCGCGCGCGCGGCGGGCGAAATGTCGGCCGCGGTCGGCCCCGGCAGCGCCGTCTGCCCCTCGACGACGGTAAGCTGCGCGGTGGACCGCAGCGGCTCGCGGCTGCCGCAAGCAGCAAGCGCGAGCACGCACGAGATCAGGACAAGCGACCTTGGCATCAGACTGGTTTTCCGGCGAGATGGGGAGTTTGCGGGCCCGCTATATGCGGGGCGCCCGCCTTGGTAAACCCACGCTGTCGCCGGGCTGAATGCCGCCCGCACCGCGTGCCGGGCGGTCGGCGCGGGCGAGCCAGGCCGCTCCGATCATCGCCACCGCCATGATCATCGGGGTCCGCGCCGGGTAATCGAGTGCGCTGCCGATCACGATCAACAGCAGGATCGCGGCGCCGGTTTGCGCGCTCGCCGACCCGCCGCGCCATGCCCGCCAACTGCGTGAAATCCACCAGGCGAGCGCGGCTGCGAGCAGCGCCAGGCCGGCGATCCCGCCGTCGAGCCCGACCTGGAGCAGATCGTTGTGGGCCTGGTTGTAGTAAGTGCGATCGAGCAGATCGTCCCCCTCGGCGATGCGGAACACCGGGTCGAACGTGCCGAACCCCGAGCCCGCCGGGAAGTAGGTCTGCAACGCCTCGATCACCGTCGGCAGCACGCGGACGCGCGCATCGTCCTGCGCACTGAGCTCGATCGCGCGATCGATTCCCGCAGCCCGGCCCGACACGATGCTGAGCGCGATGGCGGCGGCGAACCCGCCGGCGATCGAGGCGAAGGCCGCGATCGAGGCGCGTCGCGGCAGCTTGGCCATCCGCTCGCGCAGCTGCGGCCAGGCAAGCACGAGCCCGGCACCGGTGCCGACGACGCCGAGAACCAGCCCTCCGCGCGAGCCGGTGGCGAGGATGACCAGCACGAACAGCGTGACCAGCGCCGCCCCGGCGACCACCGCCCAACCCGCGAACGCGGTTTCCCGCCCCGCCCATACCGGCGCCAGCACGCATCCGATCGCGGCAAACAGCGCGAGGTGATTGCGGTTGGCGAAATTGCCGCTGACATGGCCGGCGATGTCGTTGACCATCGGGTGATCGATCCCCCGTCCGGCGAACTGGAGCAGGGCGATCAGGCACCCCGCGGTCACGAGCGCGAGCAACAGCCGCATCAGCGCCATGTCCTTGCGCCGGCCGAGGTTCGCCATCAGCCAGAGGCAGACCAGCGGCACGATCAGCGAGCCCAGCGCGTTGCGCGTCCACCCCGGGCTCAGCGACAGCGGCCGCCACCGGTCGGCTTCGCCGATCAGCGCGGCCCCCGGGGCGAATATCTCGCGTCCGGGCAGCCCGGTCCAGATCGCCGGCGGCAGCGGCACGAGCTGGAGCGCGGTCAGCCCAACCGCGGCGCCGAGGAGCACTGCCGGAGCGCGAACCGAGGCCCAGTCCGGACGCGGGAGAACAGCCACCGCCGCGAGCGCGATCGCCCACGCGGTGCCACGGGTGAAGACCTGACCCGGGACGTCGGGCCGCGAAGCGCCCCCGGCGATCCACAGCACGACGAGAAAGAGCGCAAGAAACAGGAAAGCGCGCCCCTGCGCCTTGTCGGCGGGCGCATCACGGCTGGCGGGCATGGCCGGGCGCTTAGCACATTTTCCCCGCGTGCAAAGCCGGGCGACATCCTCTAGATCGCCCGCCGATGCCGCGCATGCCCCGCTTCGTTGCCGTCTCGTTCGCCGCCATCGCGGCGAGCCTCGGAGGCTGTGCGCCTTCGGCCGATAGCAAGGGCGGCGGCGCGTTCGAGGCTGCCAACGCACGCACCTTCGGGGCCGAAGAGCGGCGGGTCGCGGCGCTGCTGTCGCTCGGCAACGGTTCGGACCTCGATACCGGGGCCTCGCCCTATACCCAGGCGGTGATGTGCCTCGCTGCGCTCGAGAGTGTCGCCGATCGCCTGCAGCAGGCCGGAACGCTCGGTGCTGAGCAGGTTCGGGCGATGGAAACAGCCGAGAGCGTGTTCGAGAGCCGCCTGGACAGCCTCGCCCGGGCGGCCGGCAAGAGCGACTCAGCGGTGCGCGAGGATCTGCGGGAGCAGGCCGCGATCCAGTCCGACCCCGGAACCGGTGGACGTATCCTGGTCGGTTGCCTGCGCAGGCTGGAGAACGACGCGCGCGGCGACTGATGCTGGCACCCCAGTTTCGGGGTATCGACGCCGCGTGTGAAATTTGCGATGAGCGCCGGGTCGGGACTACAACCTCCTCCGGCCGCCTTCGCCCCTTTCGCTGGATCGCATGCGCAACCCCACGCCCAATCGGATCGCGTCCTCGCCCATGAGGCGCACTGAGCTTCGCGGGGACGTGTCGCGCTCGCGGCTGCCGGCGCAGGACCGCCTGTCGGTCCAGCTCGCGTTCGGGCTGGTGTGCGCGATCGTGGTGCCCACGATCGTGGTACTGCTGCTGCGCGATGCCTCGCTCTCCGAGGCGGCGCTGCGTAATTCGATGAGCGCGTCCGCGGTGGCGCTGCTCAGCGGCATCTTCGTCACCAAGCGGCTGAGCGATTTTCCCGGCATCACCCGGTTCGAAACCCACGTGCCGATTTTCATCGGCGCGTATGTTATCGTCAGCGCCTGGCTGCTGTTCGCCCGGCTGCCGTACTCGACGATCTTCCTTACCACCAGCTTCGCCCTGACGGTCGGTGGGTTCCTCGCGCTCACGTCGGTGCGCCGCAACCGGCGGCTCAGCTTCGACGTCGTGCCGTTCGGCATGACCGACCGCCTCGCGGCGATCGGCTCGATCGAGCTCCGTCCGCTGTCGCGGCCCGATCCGGCGCTGATCGCGCCGGGCTCCGCGGTCGTCGCCGATCTCAGCGCGGACCTGCCCGACGAATGGGAGCGCCTGCTGGCCCGCGCGGCGCTGGCCGGCCACCCGGTCTATCACGTGAAGCAGATCGAGGAATCGCTGACCGGGAAGGTCGATATCGAGCATTTGTCCGAAAACTCGCTGGGCTCGCTGATCCCGAACCGGGCCTTCGCCGACCTGAAAGGAGCGGTCGACCGGACGATGGCCGCGCTGGTGCTCGCCCTCCTGGCGCTGCCGCTGGGGTTTGTGGCGCTGATCATCCGGCTCGATTCGCCGGGCCCGGCGCTGTTCGCGCAGAAGCGCATCGGCCAGGGCGGGCGGGCCTTCACGGTCTACAAGTTCCGCTCGATGCGCCACGAGCAGGACCGCTCCGACGAGCGCGCCGCGGCGGTCACCGCCGACGGCGATCACCGCATCACCCGCGTCGGTGCGGTCATCCGCCGCCTGCGGATCGACGAGCTGCCGCAGCTGATCAACGTCATTCGCGGCGAGATGAGCTGGATCGGCCCGCGACCCGAAGCTTTTGCGCTATCCGCGTGGTACGAGGCGGAGCTGCCATTCTACTCGTATCGGCATATCGTGCGACCAGGTCTTACCGGCTGGGCGCAGGTCAACCAGGGGCACGTCAGCGATCTGCCGTCGGTCCACGACAAGCTCCGGTACGACTTCTTCTACATCAAGCATTTTTCGCTGTGGCTCGATCTGCTGATCCTGCTGCGCACCGCGCGGATCATTTTCACTGGGTTCGGCGCGAAGTAGCTGCCCGGCTGCCCCGGGTCAGCCTAGCCCAGCGCAATATCCGGCGCGTCTTCCTGCTTCATGCCGACCGTGTGGTAGCCGGCGTCGACGTGGTGCACCTCGCCGGTCACACCGCTCGCCAGGTCCGACAGCAGGTACAGGCCCGCGCCGCCGACATCGTCGATGGTCACGTTGCGCCGCAGCGGCGCATTCAGTTCGTTCCATTTGAGGATATAGCGGAAGTCGCCGATTCCGCTCGCGGCGAGCGTCTTGATCGGGCCGGCGCTGATCGCGTTCACGCGGATGCCATCGGGGCCGAGGTCGTTGGCCAGGTACTTCACGCTCGCCTCGAGCGCGGCCTTGGCCACCCCCATCACGTTGTAGTGCGGCACGACCTTTTCCGCGCCGTAATAGCTGAGCGTCAGGATGCTGCCGCCCGGCCCCATCATCGCCGCCGCCCGCTTCGCGACGGCGACCAGGCTATAGGCGCTGATATTCATCGTCATCAGGAAGTTCTCGAGGCTGGTGTCGAGATATTTCCCGCGCAGCTCGCTTTTGTCCGAAAAGCCGATCGCGTGGACGACGAAATCGAGCCCGTCCCAGCGCGCCCGCAGCCGCTCGAACGCGGCGTCGAGCGCGGCCATATCGGATACGTCGCAATCGAAGCAGAAGTCGCTGCCGAGCTCGGCGGCGAGCGGCACCACGCGCTTCGCCAGCGCTTCGCCC
The DNA here is from genome assembly GCA_043427735.1 of Tsuneonella sp. Classification (GTDB taxonomy): domain Bacteria; phylum Pseudomonadota; class Alphaproteobacteria; order Sphingomonadales; family Sphingomonadaceae; genus Tsuneonella. The sequence continues at coordinate 27,174 of JBHWTG010000304.1, forward strand.
TGGTAGGAAAACGCGAGGCTGGCCCCGTGCTGGCTGAGCTTCTGCGCGATTCCCCAGGCGAGCGACTTGTCGTTGGCGAGGCCCATGATGAGGCCCCGCTTGCCCGCCATGAGTCCGCTCATCCGATCCCCTCCTGCTCCATCCGCGCGAGACA
>JBHWTG010000305.1:0-6858 GCA_043427735.1 Tsuneonella sp.
CGGCCTCGCCGAGCTCGGCGGCAGCGGCCGGCGACAGGGCGATGAGCTGCGAGCCGGCCAGCGGGCCGCGGCGTTCGACGCGCGCGAGAATCGTCTTGCCGCTGGTGAGCGAGGTCACCTCGACATACGACGGCAGCGGCAGCGTGCGGTGAGCCACCGTCACGCCCGCGCCCTCATCCACCGCGGCGTATCCGACGCTATCGTAGTTCAGCGTGTCGGCCGGAGTGTAGAGCTCGCCCTCGACGACGAACGGCTCGCCGAGGACGATCGGATAGTCGGCCTCCGGCCCGAAGCCGGTGGGGCCGGCGGCCGGCGAGGCGGCGAGCGCAGCCGGCCGATCCTCTCCGCCGCCGATCAGGCCGCAGCCGGCCAGCGCGGCAGCCGCAATCCCCAGAGCGAAAAGCCGGCGCGCGGCGTCAACGGGCAATCTCATCTGCAAGCAACCCCACACTCATCGCGTAGTAGTTCGAGCAGTTGTATTCGAGGATGACCCTATAATTTGCGGTTAAGAGCCACGCCCGCGTGCCGGGTCCGTCGGGCTGGAACAGCGTGGCGGTGACCGCATCGTCAAGGTAAACCTGCGGCTGCACGCCGCGCGCGCGCCACTCGCCCACGCTCATCCAGCGGCTGTGCCGGGCGTGGACTTGCGGACAGACCGGGGCGTTCATGTGCGAGCGCACGGCCGTCCAGTCGAACCCCGCGGGGACATGGGCCTGGACGCCCCATGGCTGCCCCCGACGCCAGCCGGCATCGCGAAAGTAGTTGGCGATCGAGGCGAGCGTGTCGGCGCGGTTGGTCCAGATGTTGCGCCGCCCGTCGCCGTCGCCGTCCTGCGCGAGGCGCAGGTAGATGCTAGGGAGGAACTGCGGGTAGCCGAACGCACCGGCCCAGCTGCCCTTCAGGGTCGACCGCTCGACCCCGAGGTCGGCCACCTTGAGCAGGTCGACGAACTCGCCCGCGAACAGCTCGCGCCGGCGCCCTTCCCAGGCGAGCGTCGCCAGGCTGCGCGCCAGGTCGAAGTCGCCGGTGTAGCTGCCGTAGTTGGTCTCGTGCCCCCAGATCGCGACGAGCATCTTCGCCGGCACGCCGTAGCGCGCCTCGAGCTGCCCCGCGAGCGGCCCGAGCGCCTGGTACTGGCGCCGCCCTCCGCCGACCCGCGCGGCGTCGACATGGGTGTCGAGATAGCGTTGCAGCGGCGAGAAGCTGCCGCTGCGCGACGGGGTGCCGGGCTGGCTGCGGTCGAGCTCGATCACCCGCTGGTTGGGGGTGAGGTCGTAGGTCATCCGCTGGATCGTCCCCTCGCTCACCCCCTCGGCGCGGGCGCGGGCGATCAGCACCTGCAGGTAGGCGTCGAAGCTCATGTCCTGGGCGGTCGAGGGAACGGCGGAACAGGCGGCGGCAAGCGAGCCGAGAAACGCAAGCAGTGTGAGGCGCATGAGGCTTTGTCGCATGCGCAGCACAACGGCGCAAACCGCAAAGGGTTCGTGACAAGCGCAATTCGCCTCGCTAGCCGCTCGTCTCGCCGGACAGGTGGCAGAGCGGTTGAATGCACTGGTCTTGAAAACCAGCGAGGGTGCAAGCCCTCCGTGGGTTCGAATCCCACCCTGTCCGCCATGCACGAGGGAGCGACACGCTTGGCCCATTTCCTGATCGTCGAGGCGCGCTTCTACGACCATCTCAACGACATGCTCGTCGCCGGTGCGCGCGCGGAGCTGGAGCGAAGCGGGCATACCTTCGAGGTCCTGACGGTGCCCGGCGCGCTCGAGATCCCCGGCGCGATCGCGCTGGCGGCCGAGAGCGAGCGGTACGACGGGTTCGTGGCGCTCGGGGTGGTGATCCGCGGCGAGACCTATCACTTCGAGATCGTCGCCGGCGAAAGCGCGCGGGGTATCATGGCGCTGACGATGGACGGGGTGCCGATCGGCAACGGCATCCTCACCGTCGAAGACGAAGCGCAGGCGCTGGTCCGCGCCGACCCCGCGCAGAAGGACAAGGGCGGAGAGGCCGCCAAGGCGGCGATGGTGCTGCTGACGGTGCGCGAGCAGTTCGCAGGCTAAGCGGGATCGGCCAGGCCTTCGAGCCCCAGCGGATCGTAGGGGCCGATCGCGAGCTGCTCGAACGCGCCGATGCCGCTCTCCCCGCCCGGGCCGGTGACGCGGCAGACCAGCTGCACGTGAAGGTTTTCGGGCCGCGTAGGGTCGATGCTTTCCAGGTCGATATCTTCGCGCTCCACCTCGAGCGTGCCGTGGTCGAGCCCGTGGTTCCACCTGGGCGAGGTATAGCCCAGCCCGCGCATCTGGAAGCGGCCGACCGGCTCGAACACGAATTGCTCGCCGCCGATCGACAACGCGCCGGCGGCCGGCCAGCGGGAGCCCGGAGCGAGCGGAGCCTCCATCCGCGCGTGCTCGTGCTCGGTAAAGGCCTCGGGGCCGTTGCCGTCGGGCGCGATCACCGCGCGGGTGTTCCACGCGCTTCCGTCCCGGTTGGCGTTCAGATGGAAGAACAGGCTGCGGCCGGGCAGGTTGACCGGGGTCCACTGCCAGAAGAACTGGCGCACCCCGCCGCCCGCTCCTTGCGGGTCGGCCGCGCCGACAGGGCGCACCCCCCAGCTGCGGTCGCGCGTGCCGGCGGTGCCCGCCGCCAGGGGTTCGCGCCTGCCGTCGACCTCGATCCAGCCTTCGTAGCGCCCGTTCTGAGTCATCCGGGTGTAGTCCATCACCGTGCGCGGGCCGACGCGCCAGGTGAACCGCGGCTCCTCGATCGGAAACGCGCGGCCGGTGAAGGTGAGATCGGCGGCGACCCCCTCGCCCTCGACGATCACCCGCAGCTTGTGCAACGGCTCGACGATTTCGATGCGGATCGGACCGCACGACAGGTCGAGCCGCTCCATCCCCAGCCGGCGGCTGGCGTGGAGGCAATGCTGGGTTCCCGCACGGACCGCGCAGAAATGCGCGTCGGCCACATCGAGATGGGGATAGACCCCGAACGCGACCGCGAAGAACCCGCTGCCGTCGGGCGCGTAGCCGTTGAAGAAGTAGCGGTCGTAGAAGTTGCGGTCGGTGCCCGCGTAGGCGACCGGCTCGGCGGTCTGGTGCAGCGGGTAATCATCGCCCTTGGATAGCGCCATGTCAGCCCTTTCCGGTCAGAAGACCGATTGAATCATGCTCGAGCGCCAGCGCGCACGCGCCGCGCGCCATCGACAGGAAGTTCGCGTCGCCCCGCTCGGTCCGCTCGACGAAGGCGGCGCTGAACACCGCGGTGGAGACGCCGTGCAGCGCGCCGAGGCGATAGTCGTCCCACACCTGCTCGCGCGACAGCGGCACCCTGCGTTCGGTCATCTCGGCGCAGTAGAGATCGAGCAGCTCGCCCTCGGCTTCGCACCGCAGCGCGTCGCCGATCCCGCACCCCAGGAAATAGCCGATATCGGTGAGCCCGCTGCCGACCGCGACTGTCTGCCAGTCGAGCACCGCGATCGGCTCGGCCCCGCCGCGAATGTCGAACAGCATGTTGTCGAGCCGGAAATCGCCGTGGATCAGGCAGCGATCGCCGCCCGTGCGGCCGAACCAGTGCTCGCTCGCCTCTGCGAGTTCGTGGCAGATCGCCATCAGCTCGGTTTCGAGCGTGTTGGCGTAGCGGTCGGCGAACAGCGCGTGGGCCTGCGCGTAGAGCGCCCTGATCTGCCCGAGCGCTTCGGGCTGGGGATGCAGCCACTCGAGCTCGACGATTTCGGGTTCGTTCCAGCTCGGCGCGTGGATCGCGGCCGCCTGGCCGATCGCCGCGCGCGCATCGGCGAGCGCGCAACCGGCGAGCTGATCGCCCTGCCGGCACGGGCCGAGGTCTTCGAACAGAAGCACGAACGCGGCGCCGGTGTCGCACACTTCGGCGGCGAACGTCCGCGGCACGCGCACGCCGAGCAGCGGGACCAGGTCGCGGTAGAACCCCACCTCCCTGGCGTAGAGCCCGAACGCGGCGGCGGTGCCGCGGCTGGTCGCGTCGGCGGCGGGGAACTTGCCCACCAACGTCCGCGGCCCGTCGCCCCCTTCGTAACCGAGCGTAAACCGCACGCTGTCGCCGACCTGGCCCGTGCCGACCGGTTCCCAGCGGACGCCGCTCACGCGTCCCGCGTCGAGCGCCCCGCCCTCGCGCAGCCGCTCGGTCAGCCATTCGGGCGTGACCGCGTCCGGATGGGCGGGAAATGCTGCGGCGGCGTCGTTCATTCGCGCCGGAACGCTAGGCGGCCCGGCGGCTTATGACAATTCATGAACGGACCGCTCGAATGGATCGCCGCGATCGGCACGATGATCGCCGCGGGGCTCGTCGCCGCCGACCTCGGCCGCAAGGTGACCGGGTGGGGCTTCGTGCTGTTCTGCGCGGTGGCGATCACCTGGATCGTCGCCGGCCTGACCGGCGACGCGCTCCCGATCGCCGCGATGAACGGGGTGCTGTTGCTGATCAACGCCTATGGCGTCTGGCAGTATTTGCTGAGCCCGAAGAACAAGAAGGTGATGGACCGCCTCGCTCCGGTCGCCGAGAAGATCGAGCGCGAGGTCGAGGCCGAAGAGCAGCGGGCCTGACGCCGGGCGCCGTGCCGCGAGCCGCTCACTTTTGTGCGAACAGCTCCGGGAGCAGCGCGAACCCGACAAGCACGGGCACCAGGGCGACCCAGCGCCACCCGCCCATGCCGCGCCACATCCCCGTGAAACCGTCCGACAGCCGCACCGCCCGGCCCCGCTCGCGCGCTATGCGCAGCGAATAGATCGCCGCGCCCGAAATTGCGAGCGCGGTCATCGCGAGGCCGAACAGGAACCACGGGATCTTGGTCCAATAGCCGCCGAAATAGCCGAAATGGAGCGGGTCGGCCATTTCCGAGATGCGCTGGTGAAGGCTGAGGTCGCGCCCGTCGCCGAGCAGCAGCACGCGAGCGGTGGCCGGATCGACAGTGACGGAGTTCGCCCGGTCGCGCACCAGCACGGCGCGATACTGGCCGCTCATCCGCAGCACCGGATGCTCGGGAGTTGGCAACGCGACCGCTTCGATCTCCAGGCCCGGAAAGGCCGCGCGGCCGGCCGCGATGGCGCGGGCGATTGCGTCATCCCCGAACGGTTCCGCGCGCGGGGCCACTGCCCCCTCCTCGACGTGCGGCTCGGGCGGCGCCTCCAGCCCCAGGCTCTCGGCGAGGTACCAGAAACTGGTCAGGGTGATGAGCGCGACGAACCATAGCGACCAGACCCCTGCCAGCCGGTGGAAATCCCCCCACCAGGTGCGCGCGCTGCGCCTGCGCAGCGGCTTGGCAAAGCCGCGCCACCATTTCTTGTAGACCACGAAGGAAGTGACCAGGCTGGTGAGCAGCAGGAAGGCCAGCGAGCAGACGATCGGCACCCCATACCGAACGGGCAGATTGAGGTGGCGGTGCATGTTGCGCAGCACCCGCGCCGCGCCGACCCACGGCGCGACCCCCTGGATCTCGCCCGTGGTGGGGTGCACATTGAGGAAAGCGAGCGTGCCATCGGACCGCTCGATCGTCACCCGCGCGCAAAGGCCGAGGCCGTCGGCGCGGAGATATAAGTGACCTTGGCCGCTTCCGGGTGCCGCGCGGCGCTCGCCGCGATGCGGTCCCAGGCGACGGGCCCCTCGACGCTCGAGGGAGCCACCCGCAGGCTCGGCTGAAGCAGCCAGTCGATCTCCTGGCTCACGACCGCGAGGGTGCCGGTGAACAGGATGAAGGAGAGGAACAGGCTCAGCTTCAGCCCGACCCACTGGTGCACCGTCCACCACGTTCGCGCCGCCTTGGGGGGCGCCGTGGACCGGCCCGGCGCCGCCACGGGGATGGTGCTCGCGGCGTCCATGCGCGCCCTAGAACTTGCGCTCGACCTGGAGGAATGCGGAGCGCGGGCGCCCGGGGAAATGCGCGTTGGGACCAAACCCGGACGACGCGTAAGTCCGGTCGAACAGGTTATCCACGCGCAAGGTCGCCTTCCAATCGTCCAGCTCGTAAATCAGCGACGCGTCGAAGACGACGTACGGCGGCACGCGTTCGCCCCCGAAATCCACCCGCGACGACACGTAATCGCCCCCGACCGCGGCTGCGAGGCCCAGTGCAGGCAATTGATAGCGCGTCCAGAAGCCGAGCTGGTGTTCGGGCGCGTTCACAAACCGGTCGCCGACACGGTTGCCGATGCCGCCACCGCCGTTGTCTCCGGTCACCCGAGTATCGTTGTAGGCGTACGCGAGTGTCAGCACCCAGTTGGGGGTCAGGTCGGCGGCAAGATCGAGATCGACGCCTTCGCTGGTTACTTCGCCGAACTGCACGAGGTCGTCGATGCCGTCTCCGGCGACGTCTCCCCGCGGGTCGGACTGCAGCACGTTGCGCCGTTTGATCTGATAGACGGCCAGGCTAGACTGGAGACGCCCGTCGAACAGCGCGGTGCGCACCCCGCCCTCGACGCTCCGCCCGGTGGTGGGGGCGAAGGGCCCACCCGCGCGCGGATCCTGGTCGAAGATCGATTGCGGCTGGAAGCTGGTCGAATACTGGCCGAACAGGCTGATGTCGTCGCGCACCTTGTAGACCGCGCCCGCGCGGTAGGTCAGCTCGCTGTCGGTGAAGCTCTCGTCGTAGCTGCCATTGTCGAATTCACGATCGCGGAACTCGTCATAGCGGATTCCTCCGGTGAGAATCAGCCGCCCGATGGTGAGCTCGTCGAGAACATAAAAGCCCTTGCGCGTGCTGTTGCCCAGGAACTGGCTGAACTCCGGCAAGGCATACTCCCTGCTTCGCGAGCGACCGTAAACCGGATCGAAAATCGATAGGGGCGCCGGGCGACCCGGGGTGAGCGCGGTGGTGCCGTTGACCGAGCGGCC
>JBHWTG010000306.1:0-6431 GCA_043427735.1 Tsuneonella sp.
GCGCGGTGGCTGATCGACTTGTCGCCCGGGACGCGCAGGCGGCCGCGCAAGGGACCGGCGGGGGCGAACGTGCGGGGTGTGGGCCCTTCGACAGGCTCAGGGTGAGCGGGGCTTGAGTCGGTCAAAGCGCGCGGCTTTTGACAGCGGGGGTGGGTTCTGGCAAGGCGCGCCCGCTCTTGATTCCGGTGCCCTTGCACCCATCAAGTCCCCACGCATTTTCGCCTGTCCGAGCCCGGCCGGGCAGCACACGAGGAATTTCCATGGTCAAGCCTGAATGGGGCGCCAAGCGCCAGTGCCCCAAGTGCGGTGAGCGCTTCTACGACCTCGGCAAGGACGAGCCGGTCGAATGCATCGAGTGCGGCGACAAGTGGTTCCCCGAACCGGTGCTGAAGTCGAAGCAGCCGATTCCGTTCGAGGAAGAGAAGAAGAAGGACGTCGAGCCCGACAGCGACCTGGCCGACGACGATCTCGAGGATATCGAGATCGACGAGGATTCCGATTCACCCGACAACGATGTCGATCTGGGCGGCGACGACGATCTGGGCGTCACCACCGGGGGTGACGAGAACGAAGACGACTCTTAGGGCCGACGGCTAAAGCACTTGCCATCGGCGGGCGCGGCTCATAAAGGGCGCGGCCTGTCGGGTCCCTCCCAGGGGGCACGGCGGCTTACATTGGCATGGGGCCTTAGCTCAGCTGGGAGAGCGCCTGCATGGCATGCAGGAGGTCAGCGGTTCGATCCCGCTAGGCTCCACCATTGCACCGTCTTTTGGCCCTGAGCGGGCTGCAAATGGCGAGTCTGAGCGCTTCCGGTGCTCACGGACTTTAAGTCCGCTGCGCTCCGGGTCACTCATCCTCACCATTTTCGCCGGCGCTCAGAACCAAAATACGGCACAATGGCTGAAGACAAATCAAGTCGGGTTTCCTGTGGAGCTCGCGCGCTGGCCGACGAGGTTTCGTCCGCCGGCGTTTTTCGCATTCGGCGGATCGCCCGCCACCGTTTGAGGTAGCGCATGTTCGACAACCTGTCCGATCGCCTCGGCACCGTGTTCGACCGCCTGCGCGGTCGCGGCGCGCTCAATGAGCAGGACGTGCGCGAGGCGATGCGCGAGGTGCGCGTCGCGCTACTCGAGGCGGACGTGGCGCTGCCGGTTGCGCGGCGGTTCATCGACGCGGTCACCGAGAAGGCCGTGGGGCAGGACGTGCTGCGTTCGGTCACCCCCGGGCAGCAGGTCGTCAAGATCGTCCACGACGAGCTGGTCGAGATGCTCGGCGGCGGAGACGGGGCGCAGGCGGAGCCGCTGAACCTCGCCGCCAGGCCGCCGGTCGTGGTGATGATGGTCGGCCTGCAGGGCTCGGGCAAGACCACCACCACCGCCAAGCTCGCCAAGTGGATCCGCGAGAAGCACGGGCGCAAGGCGCTGATGGCCTCGCTCGACGTGGCGCGGCCCGCGGCGCAGGAACAGCTTGCGGTGCTCGGCAGCCAGGTCGATGTCGCCACGCTGCCGATCGTCAAGGGTCAGCAGCCGGTCGAGATCGCCCGCCGCGCGCTCGAATCGGCGCGCCTCCAGAACATCGACGTGCTGCTGCTCGACACCGCCGGCCGGCTCCACGTCGATCAGGCGCTGATGGACGAGATGAAGGCGGTTGCCGGCGTCTCGGCGCCGACCGAGGTGCTGCTCGTCGTCGATGCGCTGACCGGGCAGGACGCGGTCAACGTCGCGCAGTCGTTCTCGGGCGAGGTGCCGCTGACGGGCGTGATCCTCACCCGGATGGATGGCGACGCGCGCGGCGGCGCGGCGCTCAGCATGCGCCACGTCACGGGCAAGCCGATCAAGTTCGCGGGCACCGGCGAGAAGCTCGACGCGCTCGAGGCGTTCCACCCGGGCCGGGTGGCCGACCGCATCCTCGGCATGGGCGACGTCGTCAGCCTCGTCGAGCGCGCGGCGACCGCGATCAAGGAGGAAGAGGCCGAGGCCCTCGCCAAGCGCATGGCCAAGGGCCAGTTCGACCTCAACGATCTGCGGATGCAGCTCAAGCAGATGCAGAACATGGGCGGCCTCGGGATGCTCGGCGGGATGCTGCCCGGGATGAAGAAGGCCAAGGCGGCGATGGCCCAGAGCGGGGTCGAGGACAAAGTCCTCGTGCACATGGATGCGCTGATCGGCTCGATGACTCCCAGGGAGCGCGAGCGGCCCGAGCTGATGAACGCCAAGCGCAAGAAGCGCGTCGCGGCGGGCGCCGGGCTCGAGGTGCAGGACGTCAACAAGCTCTTGAAGATGCACCAGGAAATGGCCCGGGCGATGAAGCAGATCCGCAAGATGGGGGGCTTCAAGGGCCTCGCGGCCGCGTTCGGCAAGGGCGGGCTGGGCGGCGCGCTCGGCGGAATGGGCATGGGCGGCGGCGGGGCGCCGGGTCTGCCCGGGCTGGGTGGCGGAGCGATGCCCGCCAACCTTCAGGATTTGATGAAGAAAAAGTGATTTCAAATAATTAGACTGGAAAGGTAACAACACATGGCAATTGCAATCCGGCTCTCGCGCGGCGGTGCGAAGAAGCGGCCCTACTATCGCATCGTGGTGGCCGACAGCCGCGCGGCGCGTGACGGCAAGTATCTCGAGCAGATCGGCACCTACAACCCGCTGCTGCCCAAGGATTCCGAAGAGCGCGTGAAGCTGAACGGCGAGCGCGCGAAGCACTGGCTCTCGGTCGGCGCGCAGCCGTCGGACCGCGTCGCCCGCTTCCTCGATGCCGCCGGCATCCGCGAGCGGCAGCAGCGCAACAACCCCAAGAAGGGCGAGCCGGGCGAAGCGGCCAAGGAACGCGCCGAAGAGCGCGCCGCCAAGGCGGCCGAGGCCGAGGAAGCAGCCGCCGCTGCCGCGGCCGCTCCGGCTCCGGAGCCCGAGGTGACCGAGGAACCCGCCGCCGAGGCACCGGCGGAAGAGACCGCTGCGGAAGCCCCGGCCGAGGAAGCCGCGACCGAATCGCCGGCCCAGGAAGCGGCTCCGGCGGAAGCGCCTGCGGACGAAGCGGCGCCGAGCACCGACGCACCTGCAGAAGGCGCCGCCGAACCCGACGAGGGTGGCACGCTGAAGGCCAGTTCGGAAGAGCCGGTCGAGGGCAGCGCCGAGAAGGCCGAGGGCTGATGCCAACTCCCCCCTCCCGCTCGCGGGAGGGGCCGGGGGTGGGCGCGTCGCACGATGTGCCCGCACAGGCCCACCCCGGACCCGTCTCGCAAGCGGGCGCTTCTGCGCGGGACAAGCCCGTCACCCTCGCGGCCGTCGCCGGCGCGCACGGGGTGACGGGCGAAGTCCGCTTGAAGCTGTTCGGCGAGGGCGTGGCCGCGCTCTCGCGCTACCGGTCGTTCAACGGCGGCGCGCTGACGCTCGTGAAAGCGCGCGACGACGGCAAGCGCGGCGCCATCGCTCGCTTCGCCGAGATCGCCGACCGCTCCTCCGCCGAGGCGCTGCGCGGCACCGCGCTGACCGTACCGCGCTCGGCCATGCCGCCATTGGGCGAGGGCGAGTATTATCACGCCGACCTTATCGGGCTGGCGGTGGTTTCCCCGGCGGGCGATCCGCTGGGCACGATCGCCGCGGTCGAGAACTACGGTGCGGGCGACCTGCTCGAGATCGAGCTGCCGGATGGCAGGCGCGCGATGGCGCCGATGAACCCCGACGCAGTGTCCGAGTGGAACGACGAGCGCGCCGTGGTTGACCCCGCCTTCCTCGCCTAGTATATACAACGCGTATATACGGAGGCGACCATGGGCCGCGAATACACCGCGAAAAGCTTCAAGTCGGGCAACTCGGTCGCGATCCGCATTCCGGCGGCGCTCGGAGTCGAGCCGGACCGCGAGTGGAGTGTGGTCGACAACGGCGACAGCCTTCTCCTGCGGCCGAAAGGCAGGGGGAAGCGCAAATTCAACATCGACAAAGTGTGGGGATGTGCAGCGGGGAGCGGTCTGCGACCGATCGATCCCGACAGTCGAACGTTCGACGAGCGCGCATTGCTGTGGGATGATCCCGACTGGCGCGCGACGCACGTGCACAAGCCATGAAGTTCATGCTCGATAGCAACGTTGTTATCGCGCTGGCGCTCGCAATCGGGGATTCGATCCGTTTGCGGATGGCCTCCCACGATGAAGGCGATTTCGTGATGTCGGCAATTACATACGCCGAAGTGCTCCACAGGTCGCAAAGAGGAAAGCCACCAGCGATTCCAGAACTTCGCACGTTCGTTGAGGAAGTGCCGGTGGTCGCCTTCGACGAACCAGCCGCGGCGCTCTATGCGCAGTTGCCGTTCCGCCGAGCGAGTTTCGATCAGTTAATCGCAGCCCACGCGTTGTCGCTGCGGCTGACGCTCGTGACCGACAACCAAAAGCATTTCCAAGGGATTCCGGGCCTCAAGACCGAGAACTGGACCCTGCCGCTTTAGCGCCTCAGCGGCCGCTCCTTCGCCAGGTGATTGCGGATGGTCGTCGCGGCGACGCCGGCCTGGCCCATCGCGTTGCTGATCTGGTCGAGCCCCTTCACCACGTCGCCCGCCGCGAACAGCCCGGGCACGGACGTCTCGTAATGGTCGTCGGTCAGCAGGCACCCGTCCTCGGCGGTGTTCGCGCCGATCAGCCCGATCAGCTCCGAGCGCACGTGGCTGCCAAGCGCAGGATAGACGCTGTCGAACGCAAGGCGCTTGTCGGCGGAGTCGAATGCGAGCCGGTCGCCCTCGATGGCGAAGCCGCCGCATGGTCCATCCTCGATCGCTACGCCGGCGTCAGCCAGCTCGCCGCGGCAGCGATCGTCGAGATCGTGCTCGCCCTTCGGGCACACCAGCGTGATGTCGCGCGTGAACCCGCGCAGGAACAGGGCCTCGGCGGTGCCGTGGTTGCCCGAGCCGATCACCGCGATCCGCTTGTCGGTCACCTCGTAGCCGTCGCACACCGGGCAATAGCGCAGGAGGCCCCGGGCGAGTGCTTCGTCGTGCACCTCGTCGGCCAGCGCATCGGGCCGGCGATTGACCACCCCGGTCGCCAGCAGCACCGAACGCGCGCGGTAGGTGCCGCCGTTCGTGCCGACGATGAAGTGGTCGCCAGCCTTGGCGAGGTGCTCGACGGTCTTCTCCTCGCGGATCGCGCCGTATTTGCGCGCCTGCTCGCGCATTCGGCGCAGCAGTTCCTTGCCCTCGATCCCGTCGGGGTAGCCGGCGTGATTGTGGGTGCACGGGATCCATGCCGCGCGGCTGGTGCCGCTGTCGAACAACCGGATCGAGAGGTGGTAGCGCGCCAGATAGATCGCCGCGGTCAGACCCGCGGGCCCGGCGCCGATGATGATGCAGTCGTCGGGTGTCGTCTCGTCCATGGCTTGCCTTGATCCCGTTCGCAGGCGCATGGGCGAGCCGATGCCCTTCGCCGCCACCGTGTTAACGCTCTATCCCGAGATGTTTCCCGGGCCGCTCGGCATTTCGCTCGCCGGGCGCGCGCTCGAGCGCGGCGACTGGAGCCTCGAGACCGTGCAGCTCCGCGATTTCGCCACGGACAAGCACCGCACCGTCGACGACACCCCCGCCGGGGGCGGGGCGGGCATGGTGCTCAAGGCGGATGTGCTGGCGGCGGCGCTCGACGGCGTGGCGGATGCACGGCCGGTCCTCGCGATGACCCCGCGCGGCGCGCCGATCGCCCAGCGGCGCATCCGCGAGCTTGCCGCCGGCCCCGGCGTCGTCATCCTGTGCGGCCGCTTCGAAGGCTTCGACGAGCGCCTGTTCGAGGCACGGCCCCGGATCGAGCAGGTCTCGCTGGGCGACATCGTCCTCTCCGGCGGGGAGCCCGCCGCGCTCGCCATCCTCGACGCTTGCATTCGCCTGCTTCCCGGCGTAATGGGCGCGCCGCTCAGCGGGGCCGAGGAATCCTTCGAAGAGGGCTTGCTCGAATACCCGCAGTACACCCGGCCTTACGAATGGGAAGGGCGCACGATCCCCGAAGTGCTGCGATCGGGGGATCATGCGAGGATCGCGGCGTGGCGCAGGGCCATGGCCGAGACCGACACACGGCTACGCAGGCCGGACCTTTGGGAGCGCCACACCGGTGCTCGGGGCCAGCCTGCCTCTGGCGCGCAGCGCGAAACGAAGGACCGCAGGCCATGAACCTGATCCAGCAGCTCGAAGCCGAAGCCGTCGGCGCCTTGACCGAGGGCAAGGACATTCCCGAATTCCGCGCCGGCGACACGCTGCGCGTCGGCGTGCGCGTGGTCGAGGGCACCCGCACCCGCACGCAGAACTTCGAAGGCGTGTGCATCGCCCGCTCGAATCGCGGCATCAACAGCAATTTCACCGTGCGCAAGATGAGCTTCGGCGAGGGTGTCGAGCGCGTCTTCCCGCTCTACTCGCCCAACATCGAGAGCATCGACGTGGTCCGCCGCGGCGTGGTGCGCAGGGACATA
>JBHWTG010000307.1:0-4222 GCA_043427735.1 Tsuneonella sp.
ATACTCCCGAGAAACCCTCGGCGCGCGCCTGTCGGCTGCTGGCGACGAGCCCCGCTTCGTCCTTGAAATCGGCGTGCAGCGTCTCGATCGCCGGCACCCCCGCCGCGTGCGCGGCCATCAGCGTCAGCGAGCGGACCAGGCGGTAGGTGAACAGCCACTCGCCGTCCGACCCGCGGTTGCCGGTGGCGCCGAGCGCGGCGGCGAGGTCCTCCGCGCCCCAGGTCAGCCCGCGCAGACGGGTAAGGCCGGCCGTTGCATAATCGCCGAGGCGGAACGGCGCGAGCGCGGTCTCGGTCGCCACCGGGATGATCCCGATCGAGCCGGGCTTGACGCCATGCGCCAGCTCCATGTGATCGAGCAGGCTGGAGACCTTGGCGACATCTTCCGGCCCGTCGGGCTTGGGCTGGACGATCCCGTCGGGCCGCGCGGGGACGATCGCGGCGAGGTCGCTCTCCGCGAGGCCGCTGCCTAGCGGATTGATCCGCACCCACAGCTCGGGCGCAGTCTCGGGGCGGTCGAACCCGCGCAGGAACTCGGCAACCTTGTCGCGGGCGGCGGCCTTGTTCGCCGGAGCGACCGCATCCTCGAGATCGAGGATCACCGCGTCTGCGCCGCAGCCGGCGACCTTGCCCAGCTTCCTGTCGCTATCCCCCGGGATGAACAGCAGGCTGCGCAACGGACGGCTCATGCCGGTTTCCGCCGCTGAAGGCCGCTGCGCTTGCAGCTTGCGACCAGGGTATCGTGCTGGTTCCACGCGCGGTGGGCGAACGTCACGATCCCCGCCTCGGGGCGCGACTTGCTGTCCCGCAGCTCGATCACCTCGGTCTCGATCCGCAGCGTGTCGCCGACGAACACCGGGGCGGGAAAGCGCACCTCGTCCCACCCGAGGTTGGCGATGGCGGTGCCGAGCGTGGTCTCGCCGACCGACACCCCGACCATCAGCGACAGCGTGAAGCACGAATTGACCAGCACGCGGCCGTACTCGCTGTCCTTCATGTATTCTGCATCGAGATGGAGCGCGGCCGGGTTGTGGCTCAGCGTCGTGAACAGCAGGTTGTCCGTCTCGGTCACCGTCCGGCGGATCGGGTGATCGAACCGCTGCCCCACCGATAACTCGTCGAACCACAGGCCCGGCATGCGCGTCTCCTTTTGGCGCGCAAGCGACTAGCGCGGGGCTGCGGAGAATGACAGAGGGGCGCCATGCCGATCGCCATCTCCGCCGCTTTCGATTTCACGCTCGACCAGCCGACCGACCTCATTCTCCAGTTCGAGGCGGCGGCGATCCCCGAGCAGACGATCCTGTCGACGAGCACCCGCATGACCTGCGGCGGCGACTGCGCGCGGGTGCCGGCGCACGATGCGATCGGCGAGCGCGTGCTGATCCACGCGCAAGGCAAGTTCGAAGTCGCTTACGAGGCATCGGTGGAGGTCCAGCGCCTCGCGCCCGAGCTCGCCGGCCTGGCGCAGCTGCCGCCGCACGAGCTCCCGGGCGAAACGCTCGATTACCTGCTCGATTCGCGCTACTGCCCCGCCGACCGGCTGCAGTCGTTCGCGCAGGACGAATTCGGCGCGCTCGCCGGCGGCGACCGGGCGCTCGCGATCCGCGACTGGATCGCCAGGCATTTCACCTACGAGCAGGTCAGCACCGCGAGCACCACCGCGCTCGACAGTTTCGTCGAGCGGCGCGGGGTATGCCGCGACTACGCGCACGTGCTGATCACGCTGGCGCGCGCCTCGACCATCCCGGCGCGCTACGTCTCGTGCTTCTCGCCCGGCGTGAACCCGCCCGATTTCCACGCGCTCGCCGAAGTCTTCCTGGCCGACCCCGGCACGCCCGGCGGGGGCGCGTGGTACATCATCGACGCGACCGGGATGGCGCAGCCCCGCGACACGGTGAAAATCGGCGTGGGCCGCGACGCCGCCGACGTCAGCTTCCTGACCAGCTTCGGGCCGGCGCAGTTCGGCGACAAGACCGTCTCGGTCACCGCCCGGGATTAACTTCTGCGCCGGCCGCGTCCCGCGCGGGGACGCCCGCAGGGAGGCACTGGAACGGCAGCCCGGCGCGGCGCATAGCGCAGGCATGGACGCGATGGTCAAATGGATCGGCGGGGCGAGCGCAGCGGTGCTGCTCGGCCTCACCGGGGCGGCGCTGGCGAGCGGAGCGCTTGCCCCCGCTCCCGAACGTGCGCCCACCATCGAGCAAGCGATCCCGCTCGAGCCGCAACGGATCGCGCTTCCATCGCCAGGCGCTCGCCCGGCGCCCGCCCCCAGCGCGACGAGCGAGGCGTTCACGCTCAAGCGCGTGCTGCCGATCGAGGGCCCGATCAAGTACGGCGAATGGCATTGGGACGACGCCGGCGTGCCCGATGGGCCGATGGTGATGACCATCGATCTCGAGGCGCGCGTGCTGTCGGTCTTCCGCGGCGGCCACGAGATCGGCGCCGCGGCGGTGCTGGTCGGCACCGACGAGCACCCGACGCCGCTGGGCACGTTTCCGATCCTGCGCAAGCAGCGCCACAACGTGTCGGAAAAGTACGACAACGCGCCGATGCCGTGGAGCATGTTCCTGACCCGCGACGGTATCGCCATCCACGGCGGCAGCCAGGTCGAGAACGGCTATGCCAGCCACGGCTGCGTCGCCGGGCCCGACGAGTTCGTCGCCCGGATCTTCGCGGCCGCCAAACCGGGCGACAAAGTCGTCATCACCCGCGGCGCCAGGCTGGCCCTGGGCCAGCCGATCGTCTGATCAGCCGCGGCGTCTCCGGCGCGAATACCCAGGCGACTTCGCCCCCGAGCGTCTCGGGCCGGCCTTCGAGGCCCCCAACGTTGCTCTTACCCCCACGACGCAGATGCTCGATGAGCGTCGCAGCCTGCGCGGTTTCGAGCGGGCAGTGCAGCCGCGACGCGATTTCGCGCACGATATGCAGCCACAATGGCAACACGGAGACCGATCCCGGCCGCCGTCGGTAAGGATAATAGACATATTCGCGGTCAAGCTCGCCGCACTCGGCGAGCTCCTCGAGAGCGATCGTGTAGAGCGCGGCATCGGCCTCGGCAATCAGCGCGGCGCTGCGGGCGAACGCGCGCTGGTCGAGCCATTCGGCCTGCGCCAGCAGCTTGCGGACCCGCACCCGGTCGAAGCTGTCGTCCGCGTTCGACGGGTCACGCGCCGGCTCGATCCCGGCCCCGCAGACAATATCTTCGAGCTCGCCCTTGCCCCAGCCAAGCAGCGGCCGCACCAGGCGCCGGCCGCATCCCGGGACCTCGGCCACCGCCCGGATGCAGGCGAGCCCGGAGAGCCCGCTGCCGCGATTGAGCCGCATCAGCACGGTTTCCGCCTGGTCCCCGGCGTGGTGCGCGGTGGCCAGCGCGTCGAGCCCGCGCGCGCCGAGCCACTCGCCCAGCGCGGCGTACCGCGCCGCGCGCGCTTCGGCCTGGAGGTTGCCGGGAGCGACCGTCACCGCCAGCGTCGCGTGGAGCACGCCCAGCCGCTCGCAGATCGCCGCAACGGCTGCGGCCTCGCTGGCGCTTTCGGCTCGCAATCGGTGATCGACGGTCGCCGCCTCGACCCGCCCCGGCAGGCACGCGCGGGCGAGCAGCAGCAGCGCGAGGCTATCCGGCCCGCCCGAGACTGCGAGCCCGAGCCGCCCGCTCGCCTCGGCCTCGGGCCAAACGTCCGCCAGGTCCGCGCGGAATCGCTCAATCAGCCGCGGATCGACCGCTCTGTCAATTGCACTTCACCTTGGCGCGGTTGGCATCGTACTGCGCCTTGAGCCGGCCCGACGCCGCGGCCGGATACGTCTCGCCGAATTCGGCGAGCGCGATGCAGGCACGCTTGGTGTCGTTCATCGCGATCATCGCCTCGGCGAGGTAGAGCAGGCTGTCGGGCGCGCGCGCCCCCTGCTTGTCGCTCTGGTAGTTCTTGAGGAACCACGGCGCGGCCTCCTTGGCCTTGCCGTCGTCGAGATAGGCGCGGCCGAGCAGGTTGCGGCCGTAGCTGATCCGCTCGTGACGCGGATACTTCTCGACGAACAGCGAGAGCTGCTGCTGCGCCTCGGGGAAGAAGCCCGCATCCCACAGGCGGAAGCCGTAGCTGTACTCGTCGTCGCCCGGATCGGCGGTCTGCGGCTTGGCGATCGCCTGCACCGCCGCGAGGCGCTGCGCGGTCGGTCCGGAGGGCGTGGGCGCTGCGACAGGGGGCGTCGCCTGCGCGGGAGCGGCG
>JBHWTG010000308.1:0-2915 GCA_043427735.1 Tsuneonella sp.
GGGTGGGGTCATCTACGACCGCGACAAGTTCCGGCTGGATGTGTTCCTCAACCCCCGGTTGCTCGAAGTGCCCGACATCACCGCCGAACGCTACCTGGCGCCGCCGCCGGGCGGGCTGTCGCTGATCGGCTCGCTCGGGGCGGTGGTGACCGGCCAGTCGAACGGAGGCGAGCGAAACCACAGCGTCTTCAGCCAGGCCGTGCTCGCCCACGGCGAGCGGCGACTTGTCGCCGACCTCAACCATTCGGCCGGCCAGGGGCTCGGCGCCGACACGGTGGCGCTCGAATGGGACCGGCCCGGCCTGCGCTACTCGGCGGGCGCGATGTGGTCGGCCGGCGGCGCGCTGGCGGATCGGCGCAAGTTCGTGGGGCTCGGGCTCGAAAGCCAGATCGACACCCGGATGGACCGCGACGCTGTGATCGGCAGCCCGATCGTCGTCTACCTCCCGCAGCGCGCCCGGGTGGACCTGCTGTACAACGGCCGGGTGCTCGCCTCGGCGATCCACGAGGCCGGCAACCGCCGGATCGACACCGCGAACCTGCCCGACGGATCGTACGAGATCGTCCTGCGGATCGAGGAACCCGGCCTTCCCGCGCGCGAGGAGCGCCGCTTCTTCACCAAGTCGCGCGCGATCCCCTCGCTCGGCCGCACCGACTTTTTCGTCTCGGCCGGGTTGCTCGTCGACGGCATGGACCACGGGTCGCTGGCGCCCTCGAAACAGCTTTTTCTGGCAGGCGGCGCGGCGCACCGGCTGAGCGAGCGATGGGCGCTCGGCGGCCAGTTCGAGACCACCGGGGGTTCGGCCGCGATCGAGCTCGGGGCGACCTACATGACGGCCAGCGCGCAGGTCCGCGCCGCCGTGATCGCCGACAGCCGGGGCGCGTTCGGAGGGATGTTGCACGTCGCCTCCACGCATTCGGGCCCGCTCGGCTACAGCCTGGACTTGCGCAAGATCGAGCGCGCGCGCGGCCGGGGGTGCGCCGCACGGTTCGCGGGGGGAGCCGACCTCGATGGGTGCTCGCCCGACCCCTTCGAGCCGGGCCCGGGTTGGGCGTCCGGCAGCTTCGTGCAGGCCGGTGGGTTCGTGTCGTACAGCCACGCGAGCTTCCGCCTGCTTGGCACCGCGTACCTGCGCGACGACGAGCGCGACACGCCGCGCTACAGCCTGGGGCCCGCGCTCGAGTGGGACGTGCTGCGCAGCGGCGCGATGACGCTGACCCTGCGCGGCGAGATGGCCGCGACCGATCGCGGGCAGGCCGGCTTCGCCGGAGTGTCGCTCCGCATGTTCGGCGCCCGCTCGAGCCTCTCGGCGCTCGGCGGGGCGGCCGCATCCAACCTGCGCGGCGACGATCGCGGCAACGGACCGGTCACGCAGATCGCGGGTTCGTGGAGCCGGCCGCTTGCCGGGGGCGATCTGGCGCTCGGCGCCGGGCTCGAACGACGCCCGCAGTTCGCCAACGCGTCGGTGAGCGCCGAGTATCGCCATCCGCTCGGCACCGCGAGCGGCGACCTGGTCCACGCCGACGGGCCGGGCGGGGCGGCGCTGCAATACAGCCTCGGCCTCCAGACCACGATAGCCGCCGCCGACGGGGTGGTGGAGCTGACCGGCAAGGGCGCGTCCTCGAGCATCGTCATCGCGCGGGTGCGCGGCGCGCGCCCCGAGGACCGGTTCGAGGTTCTGGTCGACGAGCGCGTCGCCGGGATCGTCGCCGGCGATCGGGCATTGAGCCTGACGCTCCCGGAGTACCGCGCTTACGACGTCCGCATCCGCCCGGCCGGCGACGGCCTGCTGGCGTACGACAACGCCGTGCATCAGGTGGCGCTCTATCCGGGCAGCGTCTCGCGCCTCGAATGGACTTCGGCCCCGGTGGTGCTGAGCGCCGGGCGGCTGGTGTCGGACGACGGAGCGCCGCTGCGCCACGCGTCGCTCACCGCGCGCGGGGTGTGGGCCGAGACCGACGAGCACGGCGCGTTCCAGATCGAGGCGCCCGAGGGGGCGGAGATCACCGTGACCCTCGCCAATGGCGCCGCGCACCGCGTCCGCCTTCCAGCCGCCCCGGTGTCGAGCGCGGGCTTCGCGCTGCTCGGCACCGTGGTATGCTGCGGGGCGCGGGGGACCGCGCTCGCCAGCGCGGCACACGACTATTGACGAGGGGGGTGAAGCGATGGGTTGGTATCAAAGAGGGGCGTTCGGGGCGGCGGCGGCGCTCGCGTTGGCGGCCGGCGCGGGGACCGCGGCGCGCGCCGAGCTGGTCCTCAGCCAGACGATCGTCGACCTCATGCCCGGCAAGCCGCCGCGCGAGGATGTCGAGGTCCACAACGCGGGGTCCGAGCGGATGTACGTGCTGGCCGAGCCGTTCGAGATCCTCGCCCCCGGCTCGCCCGACGAGCGGCGCGAGCCGGCGGGGCGGGCCGAAGGCAGCCCCTCGCTGCTCGTCTCGCCGCAGCGCGTGGTGCTCGAGCCGGGCGAGCGGCGGGTGATCCGCATCGGCTTCGTCGGCGAGCGGCCTTCCTCCGACCGGGTGTTCCGGGTCGCCATCCGCCCCGTCGCCGGAGCGCTGAGCGCCGAGGCGAGCGCGCTCAAGGTGTTCGTCGGCTACGACGCGCTGGTGCTGGTGCGGCCGACAGCGCTGTCGGGGGACATTTCCGCGGCGCGCGAGGGGCGCGCGCTGGTGCTGCGCAACAGCGGCAATACCGCGCAGGAACTGTTCGCCGGGGAGCAGTGCGCCGCGGGCGGGCAGCAATGCCAGGCGCTGCCCTCGCGCCGGCTCTATCCGGGCGCGAGCTGGCGGGTGGAGCTGCCTTACGACACCGAGGTCCGCTTCAAGACGGCGATCGGGCCCAAGGTGGTGGAACGGCGGTTCTAGAAGCCCGTCCCGGCCGGCGCGCTACCGCTGGCGAGGGGAATGCCACTG
>JBHWTG010000309.1:0-7784 GCA_043427735.1 Tsuneonella sp.
TGGTGGGGGCAACTTCCAGCGCCGCTCGCGGGGGTAAGGTCCACTAACCCTCTCCCCTTCAGGGGAGAGGGAGGAGCGCCGTCAGGCGCGGAGGGAGAGGGGCATGTCCACGGGCATGTCGCACCCACATTCCCTCTCCCAACCCTCTCCCCTGAAGGGGAGAGGGCTTTGCAAGCCAATCCTCGCCCGCCATATGCGCGCCCTGACAGGAGGCGCATGGTGGCGGACTACGACTACGACTTATTCGTCATCGGCGCGGGCAGCGGCGGCGTGCGCGCGAGCCGGATCGCGGCGGGCTATGGCGCGCGGGTGGCGGTGGCCGAGGAGCACCGCGTCGGCGGTACCTGCGTCATCCGCGGCTGCGTGCCCAAGAAGATGCTCGTCTACGGCGCGCACTTCGCCGAGGACCTGGTCGATGCGAAGGCGTTCGGCTGGACGATCGACGCGCCCAAGTTCGACTGGGCGGTGCTGCGCGACAACGTGCTCAAGGACGTCGATCGCCTCAACGGCGCCTACACCGACACGCTCACCAACAACAACGTCGAGGTGATCCTCGAGCGGGCGACGCTCGCCGGCCCGCACGAAGTCCGCCTTGGCAGCGGGCGGACGGTCAGCGCGAAACACATCCTCATCGCCACCGGCGCGCGGCCGCACGTGCCCGATTGCCCCGGCGCCGAGCTCGGCATCACCAGCAACGAGGCGTTCCATCTCGAAGCGCTGCCGCCGCGCGTGCTGATCGCCGGCGGCGGCTACATCGCCAACGAGTTCGCCGGCATCTTCAACGAGTTCGGCAGCAAGGTCACGATCATGAACCGCTCGGACCAGCTCCTGCGCGGCTACGACGAGAGCTTGCGCGACCGGCTGCTGCAGATCAGCGTGATGAAGGGCATCGACTTCCGCTTTCACGCGGAGTTCCGGGGCATCGTGCAGAACGACGACGGCACGCTGACCGTGTCAATGACCAATCACGACGATCTGGTGGTCGACTGCGTGCTGTTCGCCACCGGACGCGTGCCGAACACCGAGGGGCTGGGGCTCGCGGCCGCCGGGGTTGCGCTCGGCACGCACGGGGAGATCGTGGTCGACGAGTACAGCAAGACCAATGTCGATCACATCCATGCCGTCGGCGACGTGACCGGCCGGGTGCAGCTCACCCCGGTGGCGATCCGCGAAGGGCACGCGTTCGCCGACACGGTGTTCGGCGGCAAGCCGACCGCGGTCGATCACGCGTGCATTCCCAGCGCGGTGTTCAGCCACCCGCCGCTCGCCGGGGTCGGCCTCACCGAAGGCCAGGCCAGGAACGCGCACGGATCGGTCAAGGTCTACGAGAGCGACTTCCGGCCGATGAAGCACGTGCTCGCCGGCCGCAACGAGCGTTGCCTCTACAAGATGGTCTGCGAGGAGGCTTCGGGCCGCATCCTCGGCATCCACATGATCGGGCCGGAGGCGCCCGAGATCATGCAGGCGGCCGCGGTGGCGGTGAAGGCGGGCCTCACCAAGGAGCAGTTCGACCAGACCGTCGCGATCCATCCGACGATGGCCGAGGAGCTGGTGCTGCTGCGTTAAACTCTCGTTCCTCTCCATTTTCGTCGAAGACGCAAATGGGGAGGGGGACCGCTCGCGCATTTGCGCGGGTGGTGGAGGGGCAGCGGGCGGAGGATTACCCCTCTGTCACGCGGCCTGCGGCCGCGCGCCACCTCCCCGTTTGCGCTGACGCGAAAACAGGGAGGATCGACCGATCGATTGTCCGCTGCACCCTTTCGGCGTAGTCACGCGCCCAAAGGGAGAGGGGCATGGCAGGCACCGTTCTCGTGACCGGCGGCACCGGGTACATCGCCGGCGAGCTGATCGACCAGCTGCTCGGCAGCGGCTGGTGCGTGCGCACCACCGTGCGCAGCAAGGCCAACAGCGAGCCCGGTCTGCGCGCGCGCTGGGTGGACGCGGGCGACCGGCTCTACGTGTTCGAGGCGGACCTCACGAGCGACGCAGGGTGGGACCTCGCCGCCGAGGGCTGCACCCACGTCGCGCACGTCGCCTCGCCGCTCCCCGCCAGCCGGCCGCGGCACGAGGACGAGCTGATCGTGCCCGCGCGCGAGGGCGCGCTCAGGGCGCTGAGCGCGGCGAAGCAGGCGGGCGTCACGCGGTTCGTGATGACCAGCTCGATGGCGGCGATCGCCTACGGCCACCCGCCGGGCATGACCGTGTTCACCGAGGCCGACTGGACCGACACGAGCAGCCCCGATGCCTACGCGTACGTCAAGTCGAAGACCCTGGCCGAGCGCGCCGCGCGCGAGTGGGTCGCGGCCGAGGGGGAGGGGATCGAGTTCGTCACCGTGAACCCCTCGCTCGTCATCGGCCCGGTGCAGGGCAGCGACTATTCGCCCTCGGTCGAGGCGATCAAGAAGCTGCTCGAAGGCTCGATGCCGGGCCTGCCGAACTTCGGCTTCGGCGTGGTCGACGTGCGCGACGTTGCCGACCTGCACGTGCGCTGCCTCACCGCGCCGGGCATCGCGGGCGAGCGGTTCATCGCTTCCGGGCAATGGATGACGATGGCCGATATCGCCGCGATCCTGCGCGCCGGGCTGGGGCCGCAGGCGCGCAAGGTGCCGACACGGCGGCTGCCCGACTGGCTGGTGCGGATCGCCGCGCTGTTCGACCCGGTGGTGCGCCAGGTGCTCGGCGAGCTCGGCAAGACCCGCGAGAGCCCCGCGACCCGCGCGCGCGACAAGCTCGGCTGGGTGCCGCGCCCGGCCGAGGAAAGCGTGCTCGACACCGCGCGCAGCCTGATCGCGCGGGGGGTGGTGAAGGTCTAGGCTTTGCGCGTGGTGGTTCGAGAGGGCTCTCGACTTCGCGCCTGGCGGCGCTGCGCTCGATCCCTCCTCCGCACGAACGGAACTTGTGAGCTTGCAACCACCTGCGTTCGTCCTGAGGAGCTGTCGAGGCCGAAGGCCGAGCGCGTCTCGAAGGGCGCCGGCTTGACGCTGCGCTTTCCCGCGGCCTAACCGGCTGGCAGCAAGGGAGAGACGATGTCCGCCAATATCGCCGAGCTCGAACGCCGCCGCGCGGCTGCCCGCATGGGCGGGGGCGAAAAGCGCATCGCCGCGCAGCACGCCAAGGGCAAGCTCACCGCGCGCGAGCGGCTTGAGGTGCTGCTCGACGAAGGCAGCTTCGAGGAGCTCGACGCCTATGTCGAGCACGACTGCATTGACTTCGGGATGGAAAGCCAGCGCATCCCCGGCGACGGGGTGGTCACCGGATCGGGGACGATCAACGGCCGGCTGGTGTTCGTGTTCAGCCAGGACTTCACCGTGTTCGGCGGTTCCTTGAGCAAGCGCCACGCGGAGAAGATCTGCAAGGTGATGGACAGCGCGATGAAGGTCGGCGCGCCGATCATCGGGCTGAACGACAGCGGCGGCGCGCGCATCCAGGAGGGCGTCGCGAGCCTTGGCGGCTATGCCGAGGTGTTCCAGCGCAACGTGCTCGCCAGCGGGGTGGTGCCGCAGATCAGCCTCATCATGGGGCCGTGCGCGGGCGGGGCGGTTTACTCGCCGGCGATGACCGACTTCATCTTCATGGTGAAGGATTCGAGCTACATGTTCGTCACCGGGCCCGACGTGGTGAAGACCGTCACCAACGAGGTCGTGACCCAGGAGGAGCTCGGCGGGGCGATCACCCACACCACCAAGACCAGCGTCGCCGACGTCGCGTTCGAGAACGACATCGAGGCGCTGCTCGCGACCCGCGCGTTCTTCGACTACCTGCCGCTGAGCAATCGTGAGGGCGTTCCAGAGCGCCCGACCGCCGACCCGTGGGACCGCATCGAGGACAGCCTCGACACGCTGATCCCCGCGAACGCCAACCAGCCGTACGACATGCACGAAGTGATCCGAAAGGTGCTCGACGAAGGCGACTTTTTCGAGATCCAGCCGGCGCACGCGGGCAATATCCTCTGCGGCTTCGGTCGGATCGAGGGGCGCACCGTTGGCGTGGTCGCCAACCAGCCGCTGGTGCTGGCGGGCGTGCTCGACATCAACTCGAGCAAGAAAGCCGCGCGCTTCGTGCGCTTCTGCGACGCGTTCGAAATCCCGATCCTGACCTTCGTCGACGTGCCCGGGGTCCTCCCCGGGACGGCGCAGGAGCTGGGCGGGATCATCAAGCACGGCGCCAAGCTGCTGTTCGCCTATGCCGAGGCGACCGTCCCAAAGATCACCGTGATCACCCGCAAGGCCTACGGCGGCGCCTACGACGTGATGGCCTCCAAGCACCTGCGCGGCGACCTCAACTACGCCTGGCCCACCGCCGAGATCGCCGTGATGGGCGCTAAGGGCGCGGTCGAGATCATCTTCCGCGGCCTGGGGCCGGGGGAGATCGCCGAGAAGACCAGGGAATACGAAGACCGCTTCGCCAACCCGTTCGTAGCGGCGAGCCGTGGCTACATCGACGAGGTGATCTATCCGCACTCGACCCGCCGGCGGATCGCGCTGGGCCTCCGCAAGCTACGCGGGAAGGTGCTCGAGAACCCGTGGAAGAAGCATGACAATATTCCGCTCTAACGCGCTATCTATATTGGTCGCGGCATCGCTCCTGTCATGCACGGCCTCAGAGACCGCCGATTTGTCTATTTGCGGAACTGGTAGTGAGCTGGCTCAAAGCAGTAATCCTACCGAAGCAGTGGCTTCGTACGAAGACGTTACGGCTTGCTTGCGTCGGAACGCCTACCGCTTAGCGAAGTCCGAGGAAGACATTAACGATGTCGCGAAAGTTGCCGTTGAACGCTGCAAGTCGGAAATGTGGAAATTCGATGCAAGCGGTGCGCGCGTGCGCGAGCGGTCGATGTTTGAGGTTGCGCGCGACTTAGACGCGCTGCCAGGCCGTTTCCTGCCGGACGCACGGAATTACGTCGTTGAAGCCCGCGCAGGCAAATGCTGGCTTATGTTTGAGGAATAACATCCGGATGAACCTCGGCCGCCTCAACCACATCGGAGTCGCGACGCCGTCGATCGCAGACAGCGTGGCCTATTACCGCGATGTGATACGCGCGGTGCAGGTGTCCGAGCCGTTCCACATGCCAAGCCAAGGCGTGAAGGTCTGCTTCGTCGATACGCAGGTTGCTTGAACAGCCGCACGGTGTGCATTATAAGGACATTGTAAGGAGTTCCGGCAATGCACACCGAGCGCGTCACCATTCTCATGTCCCCTGATAAGAAGGCCGCATTCGATGCCTTGGCCGCTTCGCGGGGGCAGTCAGTCGGGGAATTTTTCCGTCAGGCGGGCGACAAAGCTGCCGCCGAAAGCGATGCCGAGAAGGAGGCTGAACTCGCTGTGCTGGCGGAGGAACTCGAACGGGCGATTCCTGAGATGCGCGCCGATATTGAGGCGATGCGCCGGTCCATTCAGGACGCGCGTGAGACTGTGGCAGCCTATCGTGCGGAGAAAGCGGCGCAAAGGGCCGCCGCGTGAGCGTACTCGATCGCGCATTGTCGGCTTTTCGCGACGTGATGTTGTTGCGCGAGCAGATGAAGGATTTGCGTGGAGACGTTGCAGGCCTGGGTGGGGACGTGGCCAGTCTCGTCGGTGACATCCGAGAACTCGAGCAGCGCGTAGCGAGACTCGAGGGCGTTAGCGACACGATGCGATTGTTGGCCGCGCGGCCAGCGAAGCTTCCTAAGGAGTGAGGCTCGATTGCGGCGATACACCGAAAGAAACGTCGTCGTGATGCCGGCGAAGCGCAAAAGGCAGCTTGTAGCGGAAGGGCAATCGCTTGGCCTCTCGCTTAGCGAACTCATGCGACGAAAGGTCGAGCGATATCTCGCGGAGGGCCCGGTTGCATGAAGCTCGGCCGTCTCAACCACATCGGCGTTGCGACGCCGTCGATCGCGGATAGCGTGGCCTATTACCGCGAGGTGATGGGCGCGACGCAGATCACCGAGCCGTTCGACATGCCCGAGCAAGGCGTGAAGGTGTGCTTCGTCGATACGCCGACGGACAGCGGCCCAAACTCGCAGCTCAACGGCACCCAGATCGAGCTGATCGAGCCGCTGTCCGAGGCCTCGCCGATCCACGGCTTTCTCGAGAAGAACCCGCTCGGCGGGCAGCACCACGTCTGCTTCGAGGTGCCCGATATCGCCGCCGCGCGCGGATGGTTCGAGTCCTTAAGCAAGCGCATCCTCGGCCCCACCCGCATCGGCGCGCACGGGACGCCGATCTTCTTCCTCCACCCCAAGGACATGATGGGCGTGCTGACCGAGATCATGGAGACGCCGCGGCACTAGTGCTTCGAGACGGGCCCTCGACACGCCGCTGACGCGGCTGCTCGGTCCCTCCTCAGCACGAACGGGTGGAGGATCAGGGTTGCAAAAAAAAGACCGTTCGGGCTGAGGAGGTGCCGAGCGCAGCCCGGAGGGCGAAGACGAGGTGCCGTCTCGAAGCCCCTGCGCAAGGGAGAGCGACATGGCCGAATACCAGACCATCCTGACCGAACGCCAAGGCGGCGTGCTCACCATCACGCTCAACCGCCCCGAGCGCCTCAACGCCGCCTCGCTCGAGATGGCGAGCGAGCTCAGCGCGGCGCTCTATGGGCTGGGCGACGCGCGCGCGGTGCTGATCACGGGGGCGGGCAAGGGCTTCTGCTCCGGGGCCGACCTCCAGTCGCGCGGGGCCGACAGCGCGGTTTCGGGGGGCGACGCGAGCCACCGCGCGTTGATGAATTTCTATAACCCGCTCCTCAGCCAGATCCTGCGCTGCCCGGTGCCGGTGGTGACAGCGGTCAACGGCCCGGCCGCCGGCGTCGGCTGCTCGATCGCGCTCGCCGGCGACTTCGTGCTCGCCGGGCAAAGCGCCTATTTCCTCCAGGCGTTCGTCAACATCGGGCTCGTGCCCGACGGCGGCTCGACCTGGTTGCTCGCGCGCAGCATAGGCCGCGCGCGCGCCACGCGGATGATGATGCTGGGCGAGAAGATCGGCGCGCGCGAGGCGGAGGAGTGGGGCCTGATCTACCAGGCGGTGAGCGACGAGGCGCTGATGGACGAGGCAATGGCGCTCGCGGCGCGCCTCGCCGAAGGGCCGACGGTCGCGTATTCGACGATGAAGAGCAACATCATGACCGCGCTCGACGGGACGCTGCCGCAGGTCCTGCTGGCCGAGGCCGAGGGCCAGCGCGCTGCGGGCGCCAGCGCCGACGCGATCGAGGGCGGGATGGCGTTCCTCCAGAAGCGCAAGGCCCAGTTCCAGGGGCGTTAGTCCCCTTAGATCAAGACCCGCTCGTGCTGAGCTTGTCGAAGCACGCGAGCAAGGGGCCGGCATCCTTCGACAGGCTCAGGATGAGCGGACATGGTGAGTAGCGCATGATCTTCTACGACAGCCCCAACCCCGCGCCCAATCCGCGCCGGGTGCGCATCTTCGCCGCCGAGAAGGGCATCTCGCTGCCTTCGAGGGAAGTCTCGATCGTCGCGCGCGACCAGAAGGCGTCCGAGTTCCTCGCCAAGAACCCGCGCGGGCAGACCCCGGCGCTCGAACTCGATGACGGCACGGTGATCGCCGAGAGCGTGGCGATCTGCCGTTTTCTCGAGGCGCTGCACCCCGATCCACTGCTGTTCGGCAAGACCGCGACCGAGATCGGCCTGATCGAAATGTGGAGCCGCCGGGTCGAGATGATCGCGATGAACCCGGTGGGCCAGGTGTGGGTCCACACCCACCGCTTCACCGCCGCGCTGCCCGGGCGCAACGAGACGTGGGGCGAGGCCAACCGGCCGCGGGTGGCGGACGCGTTCGCGTTCTTCGACCGT
>JBHWTG010000310.1:0-7937 GCA_043427735.1 Tsuneonella sp.
TGTCTGCCCGCTGCGCGGCGCGCGGGTCGGGGGCGGGCAGCTCCATTCCCGCCTCCGCCGCCAGCTCCTTGATCGCGTCCATGAACGCAAGGCCCCGCTGATCGGTCATCCAGCGGATCACATCGCCGTGCGCCCCGCAGCCGAAGCAATGGTAGAACCCCTTGTCGTCGCTGACGGTAAAGCTGGGAGTTTTTTCGTTGTGGAACGGGCAACAGGCCTTCCACTCGCGGCCGGCCCGCTGCAGCTTGACGGTTCGCTGGACGACCGACGACAGTGTCACCCGCGCACGCAGTTCGTCGAGCCATTGCGGGGAGAGGGCCATTGGCCCTCAATGCTGAATATTGCCCCCTGTTGGCAACCCGTCAAGCGCAGGCGTTGGCCGCCCCCTCCTTCGCCGCCGGATACGGCCCGCTGCCCACCGCGGTCGTACCGTCGGCGTCGAAGGCGTAGGCCTCGGCCTGGCCGGCGGGAGGCAGGGTGCTTTGCCAGTAGAAGGTCAGCGGTTCCTTCTGCTCCCACTGGTTGCCGCCGTCGCCGGCGCTGACGGTCCAGACGATCCTGCCCGCATCGCACGTTATTACGACGTCCGCCTTGGGCCCGATCGCGGCGAGCGCTTCGGGCTTGGCGTAGCCGGCCTTGCCGGTGAAGCCGTGCGCGGGCATCGTCATCCGGAACGCGGTCGCGCGCTCGATGTCGCTGGCGGTGTTGCCCGGGCCGATGCCGGTGTCCTCGTCGTTGTCGCCGCCGGGATAGACCACCAGGGTGTAAGTGTAGACCGTGCCCGCGGGCGCGGACCCCGGATCGCACGGGTCGGTGCCCCGCGGGCAGGCGACGAAGCCGCGCAAGTCGGCAAAGTTGCCCGCGGCGTTGCGCATCGCGTTGGTCCGCTCGGCGGTGCGCCCGCCCAGCGTGATTTCGGTGAGGTCGCCCGCGGCCAGCGACCTGGCCCTGGCGAGCGCCTCGCCGTCGCTGTCGACCGAGTTGAGGTCGGTCACTTCCTGGTCCTGCACCTCGCGCTGGCTCGGTTCGTCCGAGCACGCCGCCAGCGCCAGCACGGCGGCCGACACGGTGATGAAGTTCCTCATGGCATCCCTCACGACAATGCTTCTTTGACCAGCCGGCTGGCGGTCTGCATGTCGAGAACAGCGGCGTGGCGGGCCTTTAGTTCCGCCATCACGCGCCCCATATCCTTAATCGAATCAGCGCCAAGGGTTGACTTGATCTCGGCGATCGCGGCGCGGGTTTCGTCCTCCGACAGCCGGGTGGGGAGAAACTCCTCGATGACCGCGAGTTCGCGGCGCTCCTGCTCGGCGAGTTCCTCGCGGCCACCGTCAACGTACATGGTTATCGACTCGCGCCGCTGCTTGGCCATTTTCTGCAGCACTTCGACCACGATCGCGTCGTCCTCGGGCTTTTGCGCGGCGGTGCGCAGCTCGATGTCGCGGTCCTTCAGTTTGGCCAGGATCAGCCGCACCGCGGCCAGCCGCTCCTTGTCGCCTCCCTTCATCGCGTCGATCTGGGCCTGCTTGATGGTATCGCGGATCATGGGTCATGCCTCTCGCAGTAGGTGTGCACCGCGCCTAGCGCGCCTTGACGCTGAGCGGAACCGGGCCTAGCGGCTGGGACTTAGCGACATCGCCGGAAAACCTGACTCGGAGAGCCCCATGGCCGCCGCCAACACGCCTGCGCAACCTGAGGGAGCGACCGGCGTCTTGGTATTGGCGGACGGCACGGTGGTGTGGGGCAAGGGCTTCGGCCATGTCGGCCAGGCGGTGGGCGAGGTGTGCTTCAACACCGCGATGACCGGCTACCAGGAGGTCATGACCGACCCCTCCTACGCCGCGCAGATCGTCACCTTCACCTTCCCGCACATCGGCAACGTCGGGGCGAACTCGGAGGATGTCGAGAGCCGGGTCGAAGGCGCGGTGGGGTGCGTGGTGCGCGAGGAAGTGACCCCCCATTCGAGCTTCCGCGCCGAGCAGCAATTCGGCGACTGGCTCGCGGCGAAGGGCCGGATCGGGCTGTCGGGGGTGGATACCCGCGCGCTCACCCGGCGCATCCGGCTGGGCGGCGCGCCCAACGCGGTGATCGCGCACGATCCGCAAGGCAGGTTCGACATCCCCGAGCTCCTGAAGCGCGCGCGCGAGTGGCCGGGCCTCGAGGGGATGGACCTCGCGCCGCGGGTCAGCCGCGAAAAGCAGGAGGAGTGGGGCGGGGGTGTCTGGACCCTGGGCAAGGGCTATGCGCGGGCGCCATGGTCGAAAAAGCCCTCTCCCCTTCAGGGGAGAGGGTTGGGAGAGGGGGGTGCAGGCGATCGCGCGACAACCTCGGACAGCCCCCACTCCCCGACCCTCTCCCCTGAAGGGGAGAGGGAGATGCCCCACGTCGTCGCGATCGACTACGGCAGCAAGGACAACATCTTCAGGAACCTCGCCCGCGCCGGCGCGCGCGTGACGGTGGTGCCGGCGAAGACCACGCTCGCCGAGATCGAGGCGCTCTCGCCCGACGGGGTGTTCCTCTCGAACGGCCCCGGCGACCCGGCGGCGACCGGCGCGTACGCGGTGCCGACGATCAAGGCGCTGATCGAGAAGGACACGCCGGTGTTCGGCATCTGCCTCGGCCACCAGCTCCTCGGCCTCGCCGCCGGCGCGCGGACCACCAAGATGCACCAGGGCCACCGGGGGGCGAACCACCCGGTCAAGCGGCTGGCCGACGGGGTGGTCGAGATCACCTCGATGAACCACGGCTTCGCGGTCGATAACGCGAGCCTGCCCGAGGGGGTCGAGGAAACCCACGTCAGCCTGTTCGACGGCTCAAACTGCGGCATCGCGCTCACGGGCAAGCGCGCCTTCGGCGTCCAGTACCACCCCGAGGCGAGCCCCGGCCCGCAGGACAGCTTCTACCTGTTCGAGAAGTTCGTGGGGATGCTCTCGTGAAATGGTCGCACATTGGGGTTCAGCCAGAGCACGCTGCCCGGGCTCTCGAAAAGTTCAGAGAAGCAGGCTTCGAGCCAGACCGGAGGGAAACGGCTGCCAATGAAGTGAGATACTCGTTCAAAGACATTCCGGAGGAGCGCCGATTTGCACTAGCCTCGGCAATTCCTGTGCATTTCTATTCCAAGTGCGCCGTGATTGGCGACAGCCGCCAGTGAGCCATTGAATGCCCAAACGCACTGACATCTCGTCGATCCTCGTCATCGGCGCCGGGCCGATCGTCATCGGGCAGGCGTGCGAGTTCGATTATTCGGGCACGCAGGCGATCAAGGCGTTGAAGGAGGAGGGGTATCGGGTCGTCCTGGTCAACTCCAACCCGGCAACGATCATGACCGATCCCGAGTTCGCCGACGCTACCTATGTCGAGCCGATCACGCCGGAGATCGTCGCCAAGATCATCGCGAAGGAGCGCCCCGACGCGCTGCTGCCGACGATGGGCGGGCAGACGGCGCTCAACTGCGCGCTGGCGCTGTTCAACGACGGGACGCTCGAAAAGTACGGCGTGCAGATGATCGGCGCCGATGCCGACGCGATCGACAAGGCCGAGAACCGCCAGCGCTTCCGCGAGGCAATGGACAAGATCGGCCTCGAATCGGCGCGCAGCGCGGTTGCCAACACCCTCGAGCAAGCCTTCGTCGGGCTTGAGAAAACTGGCCTGCCGGCGATCATCCGGCCGAGCTTTACGTTGGGCGGCACCGGCGGCGGCATCGCCTACAACCGCGCCGAGTTCGAGCGCATCGTCCGCGAAGGGCTCGACGCCAGCCCGACCACCGAGGTCCTGATCGAGGAATCGCTGCTCGGCTGGAAAGAGTTCGAAATGGAGGTGGTGCGCGACCGCCACGACAACGCGATCATCATCTGCTCGATCGAGAACGTCGACCCGATGGGGGTCCACACCGGCGACTCGATCACCGTCGCCCCGGCGCTGACGCTGACCGACAAGGAATACCAGATCATGCGCTCGGCGAGCATCGCCGTGTTGCGCGAAATCGGCGTGGAAACAGGCGGTTCGAACGTGCAGTTCGCAGTCGATCCGAAGTCCGGCCGGCTGATCGTGATCGAGATGAACCCGCGCGTCTCGCGTTCCTCCGCGCTCGCCTCGAAGGCGACCGGCTTCCCGATCGCCCGCGTCGCCGCCAAGCTCGCGGTCGGCTACACGCTCGACGAGCTGACCAACGAGATCACCGGCGCGACCCCGGCCGCCTTCGAGCCGACGATCGACTACGTCGTCACCAAGATCCCGCGCTTCGCGTTCGAGAAGTTCAAGGGCGCCAAGCCCGAGCTCGCCACCGCGATGAAATCGGTCGGCGAGGTGATGGCGATCGGCCGCAACTTCCAGGAATCGGTGCAAAAGGCGCTGCGCGGGCTCGAGACCGGGCTCGACGGGTTCAACCGCGTGCCCGAGCTCGAAGGCAAGCCGCACGACGAGATCCGCGCCGTGCTGTCGCAGCGCCACCCCGATCGGCTGCTGCGAGTCGGCCAGGCCTTCCGCGAAGGGCTCGATGTCGAGACGATCGCCGCGATCACCGGCTACGACCGCTGGTTCCTGCGCCAGATCGAGGAGATCATCGCCTGCGAGGCCGTGGTGCAGGATCGCGGCCTGCCCGCCGACGCCGCCCAGCTTCGCCGCCTGAAGGCGATGGGCTTTTCCGACCAGCGCCTCGCCACGCTGGCCATCCGCTCGGTCGGCGTCGCGGGCGGCTTGGGCGAGACCGTCGCCCCACGCAAGCATGGCCTGCTGCACGACGCGGTCAAGGCATTGGGCGGCGCGACCACCGAGGCCGAAGTGCGCGCGCTGCGGCGCAAGCTCGGCGTCCACCCGGTGTTCAAGCGGATCGACAGCTGCGCCGCCGAGTTCGAGGCGGTGACTCCCTACATGTACTCGACCTACGAAAGCCCGAGTTTCGGCCAGGCCGAGTGCGAAGCCGATCCGTCCGAGCGCAAGAAGATCGTCATCCTCGGCGGCGGCCCCAACCGCATCGGGCAGGGGATCGAGTTCGACTACTGCTGCGTCCACGCGTGCTTCGCGTTGAGCGAAGCGGGCTACGAAACGATCATGGTCAACTGCAATCCGGAGACGGTGAGCACCGACTACGACACCTCGGACCGACTTTATTTCGAGCCTCTAACCGCCGAGGATGTCCTCGAAATTCTCCGCGTCGAACAGGCGAGGGGCGAGCTCGTGGGCGTGATCGTCCAGTTCGGCGGGCAGACGCCGCTGAAGCTCGCGCAGGCGCTCGAGGACGAGGGGATACCGATTCTCGGCACCAGCCCCGATGCGATCGACCTTGCCGAAGACCGCGAGCGGTTCGCCAAGCTGGTGAACCGGCTCAAGCTGAAGCAGCCCGCCAACGGCATCGCGCGCAGCCGTGACGAGGCGCGGGCGGTCGCGGCGCGGATCGGCTACCCGGTGCTGCTGCGCCCCAGCTACGTGCTCGGCGGGCGGGCGATGGAGATCGTCGACAGCGAAGCACAGCTCGACAACTACATCGCCACCGCGGTGACCGTGAGCGGCGACAGCCCGGTGCTGGTCGATCAGTACTTGCGCGATGCGATCGAGTGCGACGTCGATGCGCTGTGCGACGGCAGCGAGGTGCGCGTCGCGGGGGTGATGCAGCACATCGAGGAGGCCGGGGTCCATTCGGGCGACAGCGCCTGCACCCTGCCGCCCTACAGCCTGGCGCCCGAGATCGTCGCCGAGATGGAGCGCCAGGCCGAGGCGCTGGCCAAGGCGCTCAAGGTCAAGGGCCTGATGAACATCCAATTCGCAGTGAGGGGCGAGGAGGTCTATCTGATCGAGGTCAACCCGCGCGCGAGCCGCACGGTGCCGTTCGTCGCCAAGGCGATCGGCCAGCCGGTGGCCAAGATCGCCGCGCGGGTGATGGCGGGCGAGCCGCTCGCCAGCTTCCCGCCGTTCCGGCGCGAGCTCGATTATATGGCAGTCAAGGAAGCGGTGTTCCCGTTCGCCAAGTTTCCCGGCGCCGATCCCGTGCTCACTCCCGAGATGAAATCGACCGGCGAGGTGATGGGAATCGACCGCGATTTTCCCACCGCGTTCTTCAAATCGCAGATGGGTGCGGGTGACCGGCTGCCCGACAAGGGGGTGCTGTTCGTCAGCGTCAAGGATGCCGACAAGCCGACCATCGTGCCCGCGGTGCGCGCGCTGCTCGATCACGGCTTCACCGCCATCGCCACCGGCGGGACCCAGCGCTACCTGGCGCAGGCGGGGCTGCCGGTCGAACGGATCAACAAGGTCGCCGAGGGGCAGCCGCACATCGTCGACAGGATCATCGACCGCGAGGTGGCGCTGATCTTCAACACCACCGAAGGCTGGCAGTCGCATCTCGACAGCAAGTCGATCCGCGCCAGCGCACTCGAAACGAGGGTGCCATACTATACGACCGCGGCCGCAAGCCTGGCGGTGGCGCGGGCGATAACCGAGGTTAACCCCAGTCAGCTTGCGGTTCGCCCGCTGCAAGACTATTACAGCTGACTGACACAACGCGTTTTCCCCGACATCCGCGACTTGCCCGGGCTGTCCTGACAGGCGGCGAGGCGGCGAATTGTCCCGGCGGGCGCAGCTGAAGAGAGACACGCGAATGGCTACGATGGAAAAGGTGCCGATGCTGGCCGAAGGTTACGAGCGGATCGCCGCCGACCTCAAGGTCCTGCGCGCCGAACGGCCGCAGATCGTCGATGCGATCGAGGAAGCGCGCGCGCACGGCGACCTGTCCGAGAACGCCGAGTACCATGCGGCTAAGGAGCGACAGGGCCAGATCGAGGCGCAGATCGCCGAGCTCGAGGACCGGATGAGCCGGGCGCAGATCATCGACCCGGCTTCGCTGTCGGGCGACCGGATCGTGTTCGGCGCGACCGTCACCCTGCGCGACGACGAGGACAAGCCGGTGACCTACCAGATCGTGGGCCAGACCGAGGCCGACGCCAAGAAGGGGCGGATCAGCTACAACTCGCCGCTCGGCCGCGCCCTGATCACCAAGAAGGTCGGCGACGAGATCGAGGTGACGGTGCCTTCGGGCGACCGGTTCTACCTGGTCGACAAGATCGAGTTCATCTGAGCGGCTTTTCCATTGCCCAGTTGGAGATCGGCACGCCGTCGATCTCGAACTCCCGCCGATGGCTTATCCGGTATCCGGCGCGTACGAACGCGGCGCGGGCCAGGTCGCTGGCCTCGGTGTAAAGTCGCGCAGCACCTGCCGCCGATGCTGCGCGTTCGGCTTCGGCCAGCAGGCGATCGGCGAGTCCGCGGCGACTGTGCGCCGGATCGCAATACAAATGATCGAGATGCCCGTCGCGCCCGAGCAGCGCGTATGCCACGGGTCGATCAGCCGCATCGGCTGCCACCAGGATGACATCGCCCGCCGCAATCCGCTCCCGATAGTGCTCGGGCCCCGGGTGGCGTGCGCGCCAGGCTGCCACCTGGGCGGCCGAGTAGGCGCGAGCTCCGATCCCTTCGATCGCTGCGAGGCAGAGCGCGGTGAGCGCCTCCGCATCGCAATCGCGGTAAGCCCGCAGCGTATAGGTCAGAGCCCCTCCGCCTGGGGATCGAGCAGCTTGTGCAAGTGGACGATAACGTATTTCATCGCCGCGTCGTCCACCGTGCGCTGCGCGGCGCCGCGCCAGGCATCGAGCGCGCTGGCGTAGTCGGGGAACACGCCGACAACGTCGAGCGCGGCCAGATCCTCGAACTGCATCGTCCGCGGGTCGGTTACCCGGCCGCCCATCACAAGGTGCAGAAGCTGCTTCTTGTCGCTCATTCTTGGGGTCCTTGGGGAGGAATCGGCGCGCCCATAGTCAAAGCGGCGCGGCAGGGGAAGCCCGCCGCGCCGCATTCCGGAGTGTCGAGGGTGGGCTAGCTGGACGCGCGCGAGCGCAGATCGCGCAACGTCTGCAACGCGGCCTTGCCGATATCGCGCGCGGTGAGGA
>JBHWTG010000311.1:0-5474 GCA_043427735.1 Tsuneonella sp.
ATACTTGGCGGCACCACCGTGGGCGCCGCGGCGGAAGCCCCGCCCTCGCCCCGCTCGCCCTTCTCGGGCACCAGCCCGAACACCCGCCAGCCGGCCACCATCGTGCCGGCGACCTTGAGCACCATCACCATCAGCGCGACATGCACCGCGCCGACCAGCAGGAAGGCCATCGCCGGCTGGGGTTCGATCCGACCCGGGGTCTTCACCAGCTCGGCGAGGATCGGCACCGCCAGCTCGAGCATCACCGAGCCGCCGAGCACCGCGAACAGCGGCACCAGCGCGAGCATCGCGAGACCCTTGAGCCAGCCGGCGAACAGGCCGCGCGTGCCCGAGAACAGCGCCATGACGACGAACACCGGCCCGACCGCGACGAGCACCGCGAGCGCGATGCGCGCGGTCACCAGCACGCCGACGGTGCCGAGCAGGAACAGCATCGCGCCCAGCCACATCATCCCCTCGGGAGAGAACGCGGAGATGTCCTTGCCCTCGGCCTGGCCGGGGCTCGCCTGCTGGAGCGCCTGGAACACGACGTCGATCTTCTGCGCGAAGACCTGGGTGGCCGAGCCCTGGCTGCCGGTGATCACCGTGGCGATCTGGTCGGGCCCGCCGACCGCGAGGTTCCACACGACCGAGCTGTAGGCGATCCAGCTGGTGACGAACGTCAGCACGAGGCCGACGGTCATCATCCGCGGGGTCAGCGAGCGCACCCCGAGGCTGGCGCGCCCGAGCAGCAGATTGATCGCGAAGAACGCGACGTAGAGCGTAAGCAGGATCGTCAGGACCGTCAGCAGCGCGCCCCCGGGGGCGAACAGCCGGCCGAACGCCGCCGCGGTCGTTTCCCCCGCGACGCAGTCGACCGCCTGGAGCGCGGCGGCGACGCCATTGCCGACCGAGGCGGCGGCCTGGTCGCACGCGGCGCTCATTCGGCGGCCAGTTTGAAGGCGACCGGATCGGCGGCGTGTTCGGCGAGCGAGGCGCCGCCGGGCCAGGCGTGACCGGTGAGCGCGGGGAACCAGTCGGCCGGATTGTCGCCCACCGCCTCGCGCAGCAGGTCGAGCCGGCGCACGGTGCTCTCGCGGCCCGACAGCACAGCGAGCACCTCGGGCGCGCCCGACAGGTCGAGCCTTACGACCACGCTCGCGTCGGGCTGGCGGATCAGGAACGCGCGGCTGTGCGCCGGGAGCGAGCGGATCAGCGCGAGCTCGTGGCTCGTGAGGCCGAAACCGTCGCAGTAGTCCTCGGCCCGCGCGCGGGCGTTGGGCATGAAGATCATCGTCGCGGTCTGCTCGACCAGCGCGGTGGCGATGCGGCTGTCGAGCGCGTCGCGCGCCGACTGGGTGGCGAAGCCGACCAGCGCATTGCGCTTCCTCAGCGTCTTCAGCCAGTCGCGGATGCGCGCGGCGAACACCGCGTCGTCGAGCGCCTTCCACCCCTCGTCGATGAGGATCATCGTGGGCTTGCCGTCGAGCCGCTCCTCGATCCGGTGGAACAGGTACATCATCGTCGGCGTGCGCAGCCGCGGGTTCTCGAGCAGCGCGGTCATGTCGAACCCGAGCACGCGGGTGCCGAGATCGAGCTTGTCGTGCGCATTGTCGAACAGCCAGGCGTGCTCCCCGCCGCCGATCCAGGCAGCGAGCCGGTCGGCGAGATCGCCCGGCTGCGGCCGCCTGGCGCCCGACAGCAACTCGCGGAAATGCCGCAGCCGCCTGAGGCCCGCGTCGTTGGCGTAAGCCGCGTCGACCGCCCCGGCGACGGTCGCCAGCTCTTCGGGCCCTTCGGCCTGGAGCAGCACGCCGAGCCAGTCGCGCAGGAACGCGCGGTTGGCGGCGGTGTCGGGCAGCGCGAGCGGGTTGAACCCGGTCGGCTCGCCGCTGGCGATCCGGTCGTATCGCCCGCCGATGCCGCGGACGAACAGCTCCGCACCGCGGTCCTTGTCGAACAGGATGGTGCGAGGGACGAATTTCTGCGCCTGCGCGGCGACGAAATTCATCACCACCGTCTTGCCCGAGCCCGACGGGCCGATGACGGTGAAGTTGCCGAGGTCGCCGTTGTGGAAGTTGAAGAAGAACGGCGTCTGGCTGGTGGTCTGCAGCAGCGTGACCGCCTCGCCCCAGTGATTGCCCTCGGCCCGCCCGAGCGCCATGCCGTGCAGGGACCCGAAGCTCGCCATGTTGGCGCTCGAGATCATCGCGCGGCGGGCAATGTAGGCCTCGTTGCCGGGGAACTGGCCCCAGAACGCGGGCTCGAGGTTGGTGTC
Organism: Tsuneonella sp.; assembly: GCA_043427735.1. Classification (GTDB taxonomy): domain Bacteria; phylum Pseudomonadota; class Alphaproteobacteria; order Sphingomonadales; family Sphingomonadaceae; genus Tsuneonella. The sequence continues at coordinate 2,258 of JBHWTG010000311.1, forward strand.
CTCGCGCACCACGATCGCGCCGGTGTCGGCGAGCGCGGCGGCGCAGGCGGCGGTCGCCTCGTCGAGCGCGGGCAGGGTGTTGGTGCGGACCAGAACCGTCAGGTGGTGATCGCCGAAGCCGACCGCGCCGTTGCCCAGGGCGTCGCGCGCGGCGAGCATGTCGGCCCGCTCGGCCATCGCCTCCTCGTCGGCCGACTTCAGGCGGCGGATGGCGAGGTCCATCCGCTCGCGCGCGGTCGTGCGTTCCGACGGGGCGTAGCTTTCGGACACGACCATCTCGAACGGCTGGCGCAGCAGCGCGTCGAGCAGGCCGGGGCTGGTCGCCTCGGGATAGTCCTTCAAGGAGAGGATCGCGGCGAAATCGGGTTCGCCGCTCCCGCGCAGCTCCATCGCGTCGAGCCCGAAGCTCGCCCGGCGATAGGGCAGCATCTGGCCGATGTCGGTGTCCTCCGCCGGGCGGCGGGCGGGGCGCATCTCGCCGTTGTAGAGCGCGCTCAGCAGCTCGAGCAGCTCGTTGTTGGTCGCCCCGCTCGGGCCTTCGTAATCGCCGAGCAGCGCCGCGCCGTAGGCCTGCAGCGAGGCGACCAGCGCGGTCGCCGCCGCCTTGAGCGCGCGCACGTCCCTGAGGTCGGCCTCGATCTCGCTCTGGCCCTTGCGCGCCCACAGCTTGCTCGCCTTCTCGGCAAGGCCCGCCTTCCCGCGCGCCGGGCGCCGGATTAGCGTAACGAACTGGTCGTTGACGAACAGCGAGCCGCTGCCGAGCCGCTCCTTCCAGCGGCGGTCGATATGGGCGGAGAGCGGATCGGGGAACTCGGCCTCGAGCTCGATCGCCACCCGCCGGCGGACGACGTGATGGTAGAGCACGAAGCGCGCGTCGAGCGTCGAGCGCAGCATCACCTCGCGGGTCGCGGCGTGGTGATTGAGCGCGTCCGAATCCTCGGTCTCGAACAGCAGCCCGGGGACCTGCAGCGCGGTCATCACGCTGCCGTCGCGCAGCAGCACGGTGCTGCCGTCGAGCAGGCGCGCATAGGGCAGCCGGTCGCCCGCGCGCGCCTCCTTCGCGCTCCACGCGGCGGCTCCGATCCACTTGCTCAAGGTTCGCGTCCCATAGTCATGCGGCGTAGCTGTTGCAGCCCCAGCGGCTCCAGTTGCGCACCCGCGGGCATTTGCTGACCTTGGTGAGCCACAGGTCAAAAATGCGCGGCTCGCGCAGGCAGGCGAAGTAGCCGACCGCGTGGAACACGCCGGCGGCGGGCAGCGCCCACCAGCTGCCGGTGATCAGGAACAGCTCGGTGGTCAGCGCGAAGTTGACGATGAAGTAGTTGTAGGTCACGCCGGCGAACATCTGCGGCCTGGTCAGCGCGCGGTGGACCGGATGGCGGACCAGCTCCATCGCTCAGGCGGCCCCGGCCGCGGCCTGGATCCCGGCGACGATGCTCGCCGCGCCGAACAGGATGAACACGCCGATGATCACGGTCGCGCCGAAGCGCCAGTTGAGCCGGCCGGTGAGCATCATGAAGCCGACCGCGGCGACCGCCATCACTGCCACTGCGGTCGCGACGTTGCCGAGCAGCGTGCCCTGCAACCACGAGAGCGCGGCGACGATCGGGCCCGAACCTTGCGGATCCTGCGCATAGGCAGCGCTCGAAGACGCGGAAGCAGCGATCGGCAGCAGGCGAATGAAGCGCTTCATTGACTAGTTCTTGTCCCTCGAATGATCGGAGCGTGAGTGGTTGGACAGGCGCCCCATGATCGCCGCGACATAGCCCTGCGTTTCGCGGATGCGCGGGATGCCGCCCGCCGCGATCACCCGCCCCGGCCCGGCGTTGTAGGCGGCGAGCGCCCGCTCGATATCGCCGTCGAACCGGTCCATCTGCTCGCGCAGATAACGCGCCCCGCCCTCGAGATTGGCGAACGGATCGTCGGGGTTCACCCCCAGCTCGCGCGCGGTGCCGGGCATCAGCTGGGCGAGCCCGCGCGCGCCCACCGGGGAGCGGGCGGCGGCGTTCCAGCGGCTCTCCTGCCACACCAGCGCCTCGATCAGCGTCGGGCTGAGATCGAACCGGCCGGCGAGCTCGGCGACCTTGGCGGCATAGACCGCGGGCACCACTCCGGCCTGGCGCGCGGCGTCCGCGACGGCGTGCGGCGGCACCGCCAGGTCGGCCGACAGCTCGGCCAACTCGGCAACCGGAGCGGCAGGCGCCGGCACCGCGGCGCGGGCACCGGCGATCCAGCGCGGCCCGTCGGGCCCGATCTCCAGCACGTCGGCGTGCGCGGGCATCGCGGCGCACAGCAGCACCGTCGCAGCAAGTCCGCACACTCGGCCGAGAATCATCGCCAACCCTCCGTTCGGGGAAGCCCGTGCCTACACTAAGTGACAGCGCGGTGACAGATTCCTGAACCGGGATCGGCAAATCATCGGCGAAATATCGGCGCGCGGCGTGGGGGCGGGCGCCGAGCGATCAACGGCTGGCGGTGCGGACCCCCGCGGTTCCGCCCAGCGTGCCGCGCTCTAGCGAGGCCAGCGCCCGCAGTGCGAGCACGCGCGAGCTGGTCCACTCGCCGGCGGCCGTCTCCAGCGTGTAGAGGTCCCCCGCGTGCGCGGCCCGGCGGAGGAGCGCGCGTGCCCGGTCGGTGTCGCCTTCGCGCGCATAGGCCAGACCGAGATTGATCAGCTGCGCCGGATGGGTGGCGCCCTCGGCCTCGATCCGCGCGATCGCCTCGGCGTTGCGATGCGTGGACACTTCCTCGTAGGCGGCATCGACCGACTGAACCGGGGCAACCGGAATGGCGGTCACCAGCAGCCCGGCGACGGCGAGAATGGCGGACATCGAACTCTCCCTTCGAATGCGTTGGCCACCTAGCTGCAACGACGCCGCGCTGAGTGCAACAAAATTGAAACAGTGTCATTCAACTGTAACAAACGATCTGCTGCGACAGTCGTATTTGTCATATTCCCGACTTATTCAAGTCACGGATTTTTCGCGGCAATCTTGCAAACAAACTGTCACGCGAGGTCCCTAGTCCGCGAGTCGCGGCGGCCCGGTGCCGTCTCCCGCAGACTCATGAGGGGTACCAACACGTGAAACAGTTCCAGTATCTGGTTCTCGCCGGCTGCAGCGCGCTCGCGCTTTCGGCGTGCGGCGCGGACGATGTCGCCGTCCCCAACGGCACCGTGGTGATCAACCCCGGACCCGCCCCGACCCCGACCCCGACC
>JBHWTG010000312.1:0-11314 GCA_043427735.1 Tsuneonella sp.
TTGTGTCGTCGCCCGGCCCCAGGCGGCGGTCGCGGGCGCGCTCCATATCGCCGACGCCGCCCCGCGCCGCGCCTTCGCCCGCCTCGCCGCCGCGTTCTTCACCCCGGTGCCCGAGACGGTGGTTGCGGTAACCGGCACCAACGGCAAGACCTCGACCGTCGAGATGACCCGGCAGCTCTGGCGGATGGCGGGGCTCAGCGCCGCCTCGATCGGCACGCTGGGGGTGACCACGCCCGACGAGAGCGTCTCGACCGGGCTGACGACACCCGACATCGTCACCTTCCTCGCCAACATGAGCGGCCTCGCGCGCGAGGGGGTGTCGCACGTCGCCTACGAGGCATCGAGCCACGGGCTCAGCCAGTTCCGCAACGAAGGCCTCCACGTTGCCGCGGGCGCCTTCACCAACCTCAGCCGCGACCACCTCGACTATCACGCGGACATGGACGAGTATTTCGCCGCCAAGATGCGGCTGTTCGACGAAGTCGTGGCCGAGGGCGGGGCGGCGGTGATCTGGCGCGACGGCGATGGATGGGCCGAGCGCGCCGTCGAGCACGCGACCAGAAGGGGGCTGCGCGTGCTCACCGCGGGCGGCAAGGGGGAGCACATCCGTCTCGCCGCCCGCACTCCCGGCACGCTGGGGCAGGAGCTCCAGCTCGAGTTCGAGGTCAAGGCCCGCACGGTCGACCTGCCGCTGATCGGAGCCTACCAGGCGGCCAATGCGCTTGTCGCGGCGGGGCTGGTGATCGCCACCGGCGGCGATCCGGCGGCGACTTTCGAGGGTCTGTCGCGGCTCCAGCCCGTGCGCGGCCGGCTCGAGCGCGCGGCGCTGAACCGCGCGGGCGCGCCGATCTACGTCGATTACGCGCACACGCCCGATGCGCTCGAGGCGGCGATCGCTGCGCTGCGGCCGCATGTCTCGACTGCCCCGCGCGGGCGGCTGATCGCGGTGTTCGGCGCCGGCGGAGACCGCGATCAGGGCAAGCGGGCCGCGATGGGCCGCGTCGCCGCCGAGCGGGCCGACGTCGTCATCGTGACCGACGACAACCCGCGGGGCGAGGAACCGGCGGCGATCCGCCGCCAGGTGCTCGAGGGCGCCACCGGCGCGCTGGAGATCGGCGACCGGCGCGAGGCGATTGCCGCCGCGGCGGCGCTGGCGCAATCCGGCGACATCGTCCTCGTCGCCGGCAAGGGACACGAACAGGGCCAGATCGTGGGCTCGGGAGACACCATGCGTATACTGCCGTTCGACGACGTGACCGTGGCGCGCGAGGTGGCGGCCGCATGAGCTTGCACCCCGCGCTCAAGACCTGGCCCCGGCAGAAGCGCGATGCGCTGCGCCTGGCGCTGTGGACCGCCGAGGAGATCGCGGCCGCGACCGGCGGCACGGCGAGCGGCGCGTTCCAGTGCGCGGGAGTCGAGATCGACAGCCGCGACGTGCGCTCGGGCGACCTGTTCGTCGCGCTCAGGGGCGAGGCGACCGACGGCCACCGCTTCGTCGACAAGGCGTTCGCGTCCGGCGCCGCGGCGGCGCTCGTCAGCGAGCCCGTCGCATGGCCCCACGTGCTGGTTGCGGACACGAGCGAGGCGCTGGCGAGCCTCGCCGCCGCCGCGCGCGCGCGGAGCGAAGCGGTGCGCATCGGCGTCACCGGCTCGGTCGGCAAGACCGGGGTCAAGGAGGCGATCTTCGCCGCGCTCGACCGCGCGAGCCGCGGCGCGGCGCACCGCTCGGTGCGCAGCTACAACAACCATGTCGGCGTGCCGCTCAGTCTCGCGCGGATGCCGGCGCGCGCGAGGTTCGGCGTGTTCGAAATGGGCATGAACCATGCGGGCGAGATCGACCGGCTCACCGCGCAGGTGCGCCCGCACGTCGCGCTGGTCACCACGATCGCCCCCGCGCACATCGAGAACCTGGGCTCGATGGAAGCGATCGCCGACGCCAAGGGCGAGATTTTCCGCGGCCTGGTGGACGGCGGCACCGCGATCATCCCGTCGGACAGCGCGCATTACGACCGCCTTTTGGTGCATGCGCGCCAGGCGGGGGCGCAAGTCATCACCTTCGGCCGGGCGGCGGGCTCGGATGCGCGGTTGCTCGACGCCATCCCCAGCGCCAACGGCGGCTCGCTGGTCACTGCCGACATCGACGGTGTGCGGCTGTGCTATTCGGTGGCCGAGCCGGGCGAGCACTGGATCGTCAACTCGCTGGGCGTCATGGCGGCGGTCAAGGCGGCGGGCGGGGACCTCGCCGCGGCCGGCCTCGCCCTGGCAGAGATGGGCGGCCTCAAGGGGCGCGGCGCGCGCCACCGGATCGCGGTTCCCGGCGGGCATGCGCTGCTCGTCGACGAAAGCTACAACGCCAACCCGGCGAGCATGCGCGCGACGCTGCGCCAGCTCGGCCAGACACCCGCCACGCGGCGCATCGCGGTGCTCGGCAGCATGAAGGAGCTGGGCGACTTCGCGCCCGGCTTCCACGCCCAGCTGGCCGAGCCGCTGGCCGACGCCCACGTCGACTACGCGGTGCTGGTCGGCGACGAGATGAGAGCGCTGGCGGGCGAACTGGGGAAAGCAGGTGTCGCCGCTGTTGCCGCGCCCCTCGGCTTCGCGCATTGCGACGGACCTGGCGAGGCGATCGCGGCTCTGGAAGCGTTCGGCCTTGCGGCGGGCGATGCGGTCCTGGTCAAAGGGTCCAACTCGGTCGGATTGGGACAGGTCGTGACGCGCTTCGTCGACCGCGCGAATTAGGTCTGTAGGCTGAATGCTGTATTTGCTCGCCGAGTGGATGGGTTTCGAGGGACTGTTCAACCTCGTCCGCTACCAGACGTTTCGCGCCGGCGCAGTGCTGATGACGGCGCTCCTCATCGGGCTGATCATCGGGCCGAAGTTCATCGACCTTCTCCGGGTGCGCCAGGGCAAGGGGCAGCCGATCCGCGAGGACGGGCCGCAGAGCCACCTCGCCAAGCGCGGCACGCCGACGATGGGCGGGCTGATGATCCTCACCAGCCTGATGCTCGCGCTGCTGCTGTGGATGGACTTGCGCAATCCGTTCGTGTGGGCCTGCATCGCGGTGACGATCGGATTCGGCCTGATCGGCTTCCTCGACGATTACGACAAAGTGAGCAAGGCGAGCCACGCGGGCGTTTCGGGCCGGGTGCGGCTGCTCCTCGAATTCCTCGTCGCCGGGATCGCGGCGTATATCGTGGTCAGCCAGATCAGCACGTTCCTATACGTCCCGTTCATGGTCGGGATCGGCGTGCCGCTGGGGCCGTTCTACTACCTGTTCGCGGCAATCGTGATCGTCGGCGCCGGCAACGCGGTCAACCTCACCGACGGGCTCGACGGGCTCGCGATCATGCCGGTGATCATCGCTGCCGGGACTTTCGCCATCATCTGCTATCTCGTCGGGCGGGCGGACTATTCGTCGTATCTGGGTATCCCGCACGTCCCCGGGGCCGGCGAGCTGGCGATTTTCTGCACTGCGATCATGGGCGCGGGACTGGCCTTCCTGTGGTTCAATGCGCCTCCGGCAGCGGTGTTCATGGGCGATACCGGCAGCCTGGCGCTGGGCGGCGCGCTCGGCGCGATCGCGGTCGCCAGCCATCACGAGATCGTGCTCGCGATCGTCGGCGGGCTGTTCGTGTTCGAGGCGCTGTCGGTGATCATCCAGGTGTTCTGGTTCAAGCGCACCGGCAAGCGGGTGTTCCGCATGGCCCCGGTGCACCACCATTTCGAGCAGCTCGGCTGGAGCGAGAGCAAGGTCGTCATCCGCTTCTGGATCGTCGCCATCGTCCTCGCGCTGATCGGGCTCAGCACGTTGAAGCTGCGGTGATCGCCTCACCCGCTTTCGCCGGCAAGCGCTATGCCGTCCTCGGTCTCGCTCGCTCGGGGCTGGCGGCGGTCGAGGCGCTGGTCGCGAGCGGAGCGCGGGTGACCGCGTGGGACCGGCAGGATGTCGCGCGGGCCAAGGTCGATCCGGCGAACGTGCTCGTGGCCGACCCGCTGGAGATCGACCTTGCCGGCTACGACGGCGTGGTCGTCTCGCCCGGGGTGCCGCTCAACACCCACCCGATCGCCCCGCGCGCGAAACAGTTCGGCGTGCCGGTGATCGGCGACATCGAGCTGTTCGCGCAGGCCCGCGCCAGCCTGCCGCCGCACAAGGTCGTCGGGATCACCGGCACCAACGGCAAGAGCACCACCACCGCGCTCGTCCACCATATTCTCCAGACTGCCGGGATCCCGACCGCCATGGGCGGCAACATCGGCCTGCCGATCCTCGCGCAGGACGCTTTGCCCGAGGGCGGGGTCTATGTGCTCGAGCTCTCGAGCTACCAGATCGACCTGACGCAAAGCCTCGATTGCGATGTCGCGGTGTTGCTCAACATCACGCCCGACCATCTCGATCGGTACGAGAGCTTCGAGGCTTACCGCGCGTCCAAATTGCGGCTGTTCGAGATGCAATCGAGCGACCATCACCGGATCGACTTCACGCAAGAAAGCCTGACCCCGGGTCAAGCCCGGGCTGACGACGAAGGGAAGGCAGGTTCTCAACCAAAGCTCGTCGCCCCGGCCATCGAGCCGGGCCTGAGCTTTTGTTCGTCGCAGCGCGAGTGGCCGTCGCTGCAAGGGCCGCACAATCTGCAAAACGCCCACGCGGCGATCGCAGTCTGCCGGATGCTTGGGCTGGCCGACGATCAGATAGCGCGGGCCCTGCGCACTTTCACCGGCCTGCCGCACCGCATGGAGCGCGTCGCCACCCATAACGACGTGACCTTCGTCAACGACAGCAAGGCGACCAACACCGACAGCTCGGCCCCCGCGCTCGCGGCCTTCCCGCCCGAGGGCAAGGGCCCGCGCATCCACTGGATCGTCGGCGGGTTGCCCAAGGAGGACGGGCTCGGCGCGTGCGAGGCGCATCTCGCCAACGTGAAGTCGGCCTACACCATCGGCGAGGCGGGGCCGCGCTTCGCCGAGTTGCTGACCGGCCGGGTGCCCGTCGTCCGCGCCGAAATGCTGTGCGAGGCCACCCGCCGCGCGCTCGCCAGTGCGGTGCCGGGCGATGTCGTCTTGCTGAGCCCGGCGTGCGCCAGCTTCGACCAGTTCAAGGACTACGAGCAGCGCGGCGAGCGTTTTCGCCAGTTCGTGACCGCGTTGACGGAGGGCTCCGGGGCCGATCCTTGCGCCGCGGGGGCCGCCGCATGAGCGCCGAGCGCCCCTATATCCCGCGCAGCGGACCGGCGCTGGCCGGGCCGGCCCGCTATCCGCAGAGCCGGCGCGCCGAGCTCAGGATCTGGTGGCGTGAGGTCGACCGCGTGCTGCTCGCGCTGGTCCTGCTGCTGATGGCGCTCGGCACCGCGGCGGTGTTCGCCGCCTCGCCGGCCAGCGCCCACCGGCTCTCGACTGCCAGCGTGAGGCTGCCCGAGCTGTATTTCTACTGGGCGCACCTCAAATGGCAGGCGGTGGGGCTCGTGGTCCTGCTTGCCGCCTCGACGCTTGCGCGCGAGAACGCGCGCCGCCTCGGCATCGTGCTCGCGGCGGCGATGCTGGTGTGCCTCGCGCTGGTTCCGCTGGTCGGCAGCGAGGTCAACGGCGCGCGGCGCTGGATCAGCCTCGGAATCGCCGGGTTCCAGCCGTCGGAGTTCCTCAAGCCCGGCTTCGCCATCCTGCTCGCCTGGATCGTCAGCTGGCGCGCGCGCGATCCCAACCTGCCGGTGGTGGCCACCGTCAGCGCGATCATGGCGCTGGTCGCCGGGCTGATGATGCTGCAGCCCGATCTTGGCGGCACGATCCTGTTCGCCGGCGTGTGGTTCGTGATCGTGGTGCTCGCCGGCATCCCGCTGCAACGCATAAGCATGATGGCCGGCCTCGCCGCGGCGGGGCTGGCCGCGGCCTATTTCCTCTACGACAACGCCCGCCACCGGATCGACGCGTTCATCGGCGGCGGCACCGCGTTCGACCAGGTCGATCTCGCCAGCCGCACGCTGCTCGCCGGCGGGTGGACCGGCAGCGGGCTGTGGCTGGGCGTGCGCAAGATGAACCTGCCCGAGGCGCATACCGACTACATCTTCAGCGTGATCGGCGAGGAGTTCGGCCTGATCGTCTGCGCGCTGGTGGTGGCGCTGTTCCTGGCGATCGTGGTCCGCGTGCTCACCCGGCTGGTCGACGAGGAGGACCTGTTCACGCTCCTCGCCGCGGCGGGGCTGACCACGCAGATCGGCGGCCAGGCGTTCATCAACATCCTTGTGAACCTGCAGTTGTTTCCGTCGAAGGGGATGACTCTGCCGCTGATCAGCTACGGCGGATCGTCCACCATCGCGGTGTGCCTCGCCGTCGGCCTGTTGCTCGCGCTGACGCGGCGCAACCCGTTCCTTCACCGCGAGACGCCGGGGCTGAAGGCGCTGATCGCCAAGGAGCTTCGCGTATGAACCGCGCGAGCCGGCACTACGTGCTCGCCGCCGGCGGCACCGGGGGCCACCTCGTCCCCGCCTACGCGCTCGCCACCGAGCTCGCGCAGCGCGGGCATCATGTCGCGCTGCTGACCGACCGGCGCGGCGCCGAGCTCCCCGGCAAGCCCGATTTCCTGCCGGTCCACGTGATCCCGGCGAGCACGTTCGGCAGGAACCCGCTGCATTGGCCCCGGGCGCTCGCGGCGATCCTCGAAGGCCGCAGGATGGCGCTGCGGCTGTTCGAAAGCTTTCAGCCCGCCGCGGTGGTCGGGTTCGGGGGTTATCCGGTGTTTCCCGCGTTGCTGGCGGCGATGGCCGCGGAAATTCCCAGCGTGGTGCACGAGCAGAACGCCGTGCTCGGCCGGGTCAACCGCTTCTTCGCGCGCAATGTCGCCGCGATCGCCACGGCCTATCCCGACCTCGCCAGGCTCTCCCCCCGGCATGCCGGCAAGGTCCACCTCGTCGGCAACCCGATCCGCCCCGAGGTGGCCGCGTTGCGCGACCAGCCGTTCCCGGCGTTCACCGCCGACGGGCTCCTGCGCGTGCTGGTCACCGGCGGCAGCCAGGGCGCGCGGGTGCTGAGCGAGGTCGTGCCCGACGGGTTGGCGATGCTTCCGCCCGCGTTGCGCCAGCGCCTGCAGGTCACCCAGCAGTGCCGCGCCGAGGACCTCGACGCCGTCCGCCAGCGCTATCGCAGCCACGACATTCCCGCCGAGCTGGGCACGTTCTTCGAGGACATGCACGCCCGCCTCGCCGACGCGCATCTGTTCATCGGCCGCGCCGGGGCGATGACCGTCGCCGAGCTCACCGCCGTCGGCCGCCCGGCGATCCTGGTCCCGCTGCCGATCGCCACCGACGACCATCAGGCGGCCAACACGCGCGAAGTCGTCAAGGCCGGCGGCGCGCGGATGATCCGCCAGGACAGGTTCACCGCCAAGGAGCTCGCCAAGCAGATCCAGGCGCTCGCCCAGCGCCCCGAGACGCTCGCCACCGCCGCGCACGCCGCGTGGAACTGCGGCCGGCCCAAGGCCGCCCAGGACCTCGCCGACCTCGTCGAGAGCTTCGGCGGCTCCGAGCTGATGGACGTGATCCGCGTCGATGGAATCGGGGTGCAAGCGCAGAGCAACGGCCTTGCCACCGCGCGGGATGCTGCGCGATGATGCGGGCCGTCGCTTCGATCCTCCCCGTTTTTGCGAAGCACAAATGGGGAGGTGGCGCGCGCCGTCGGCGCGTGACGGAGGGGCTGGCGGCGGTTGGCCCCTCCACCACGCCCGCTTCGCGTGCGCGGTCCCCCTCCCCATTTGCGCCTGCGGCGAAAACGGAGAGGATCTGCTCGTGAAAGGCGTGCCCACCGATATCGGCACCGTGCATTTCGTCGGCATCGGCGGCATCGGCATGTCGGGCATCGCCGAGGTGATGAAAAACCTCGGCTACAGCGTGCAGGGCTCCGACCTCGCCGAGGGGCCGAGCGTCGAGCGGCTGCGCCGGCGCGGGATCACGGTGCACATCGGGCAGCGGGCGGAGAACGTGGGTGGCGCGGCGGTCGTCGTCACCTCGACCGCGGTCAAGCGCAGCAACCCCGAAGTGGTCGCCGCGCTCGAGGCGCGCATCCCGGTGGTGCGCCGCGCGGAGATGCTCGCCGAGCTGATGCGCCTCAAGAACACCGTTGCCGTCGCCGGCACCCACGGCAAGACCACCACCACCAGCATGATCGCCGCGCTGCTCGACGCCGGCGGGATCGACCCGACCGTGATCAATGGCGGAGTGATCGAGCAGTACGGCTCGAACGCGCGATTGGGCGATTCCGACTGGATGGTGGTCGAGGCCGACGAGAGCGACGGCAGCTTCCTGCGGCTCGACGGCACGATCGCGGTCGTGACCAACATCGATCCCGAGCACCTCGACCATTACGGCAGCTTCGACGCGGTGCGCCGGGCGTTCGTCGAGTTCATTCACAACGTCCCGTTCTACGGCGCGGCGGTGCTGTGCGTCGACCATCCCGAAGTGCAGGGCGTGATGAGCGAAGTGCGCGACCGCCGGGTGGTCACGTACGGCTTCAGCCCGCAGGCCGACGTCGGCGCGGACAACGTGCGGCCCGATGCGGGAGGCAACCTGTTCGACGTGGTGGTGCGCCGGCTCGGCGAGGAAGACCGCCGCATCGCCGACGTGCGCCTGCCCATGCCGGGCCGCCACAACGTGCAGAACGCGCTGGCTGCGGTTGCGGTGGCGCTCGAACTGGAATGCCCCGACGAGATCATCCGCACCGGCTTTGCGCAGTTCGGCGGGGTGCGGCGGCGGTTCACCAAGGTGGGCGAGGTCCGCGGCGCCACGGTGATCGACGATTACGCGCATCACCCGGTCGAGATCCGCGCGGTGCTTGCCGCGGCGCGCGAGAGCGCCGGCGCGACCGGGGGCCGGGTGATCGCGGTCGTGCAACCGCATCGCTTCACGCGGCTGCGCGATCTGATGGACGACTTCCAGAACGCCTTCAACGACGCCGACCGGGTCTATGTGACGCCGGTCTACACCGCCGGCGAGGAGCCGATTCCCGGGGTCGATGCCGCTGCGCTGGTCGCCGGGCTCAAGTCGCGCGGACACCGCGCGGCGGCCAGCGTGGCCGAGCCGGACGACCTTGCGCGCCAGATTTCTGCCGATCTGGCGCCCGGCGACTATGTGGTCTGCCTCGGCGCGGGCGATATCACCCGCTGGGCCGCGGGCCTTGCGGATGCGGTTGCGGGGAGGAAGGCCGCATGAGCCAGCAAATCGGGGAGCCGCGCGGGTGGCGCAGCGGCTCGGCCCCGTCGTCGGCTGTCGAGGAGAAGACCACCGCCGGGACGGCGCTGGGCGAGGTGCGCGGCAAGCTCAGCCCGAACGCGGCGCTCGCTCCGCTGGTGTGGTTCAAGTCGGGCGGCAATGCCGACTGGTTGTTCGAGCCGGCCGACCTCGAGGACCTCAAGGATTTCCTCCAGCGCTTGCGCGGGCGCACGCCGGTGATGGCGCTGGGCCTGGGGTCCAACCTGATCGTCCGCGATGGCGGGGTGCCCGGCGTGGTGGTGCGGCTGGGCAAGGCCTTCGCCACCGTCGAGGCGCGGCGCGACAAAGTGCTCGAGTGCGGCGGCGGGGCGAGCGGCATCCTCGTTTCCTCCAAGGCGCGCGACGCGGGCATCGCGGGCGTCGAGTTCCTCCGCGGAATCCCCGGCACCGTCGGCGGCTTCGTGCGGATGAACGGCGGCGCCTATGGCCGCGAGGTGGCGGACGTGCTGGTCGACTGCGACGTGGTGCTGCCGACCGGCGAGTTCGTCACGCTGCCCGCACGCGACCTCGAATACTCCTACCGCCATTCGAACCTGCCCCAAGGCGCGATCGTCGTCGCCGCGCGGTTCCAGGGGCGCGAGGGCATTCCGGCCGAGATCGGCGAGGAGATGGACAAGATCGCCGCCGCGCGCGAGGCGAGCCAGCCGCTGCGCACCAGGACCGGCGGCTCGACCTTCAAGAACCCGCCCGGCCGCAAGGCGTGGGAGCTGGTCGACGAGGCCGGCTGCCGCGGACTGATGCTGGGCGGGGCGCAAGTGAGCGAGAAGCACACCAATTTCCTCATCAACACCGGCGAGGCGACCAGCGCCGACATCGAAGGCCTCGGCGAACTGGTGCGCGAGAGGGTTTACGCGGCGAGCGGGGTCAGCCTCGAATGGGAAATCCAGCGGGTGGGGCGGCCGTGAGGATGTCCGGGACCCCATCACATGCTCTCCGTTCGTATCGAGCGAAGCGCGAAGCGCGTAGTCGAGATACGGTTGCGCAGCGCCGGCGTGTCTCGACTGCGCTCGACACGAAGGGGGGTAGGCAGTGACACTGCCTCCACTCCACGTCGCCGTCCTGATGGGCGGGTGGGCCAACGAGCGGCCGGTTTCGCTGATGAGCGGCGAGGGCGTCGCCAAGGCGCTTGAATCGCGCGGGCATCGGGTGACCCGGATCGACATGGACCGGCAGGTCGCGGCGCGCATCGCCGAGGCGGCGCCGGACGTCGTGTTCAACGCGCTCCACGGGGTGCCGGGCGAGGACGGGACGGTGCAGGGCATGCTCGACCTGATGGGCTTGCCCTACACCCACTCGGGCCTCCCCACGTCGGTGATCGCGATCGACAAGGAGCTGACCAAGCAGGCGCTGGTGCCCCACGGGGTGCCGATGCCGGGCGGACGGATCGTCGAGAGCGAGAGCGTTTACGAGAGGGACCCGTTGGCGCGACCCTACGTGCTGAAGCCGGTCAACGAGGGCAGCTCGGTCGGGGTGGCGATCGTAACCGACGGAAGCAACTACGGAAACCCGATCCGGCGCGATGCGGCCGGCCCGTGGCGGGAGTTCGACCGCCTGCTCGCCGAGCCCTACATCCGCGGGCGCGAGCTGACCGTGGCGGTGCTCGACGAGCCGCAGGGCCCGCGCGCATTGGCGGTGACCGAGCTCAAGCCCAGGAGCGGGTTCTACGATTTCGATGCCAAATACACCGAAGGCCTGACCGATCACGTCTGCCCGGCGCAAATCCCTGACAGGATTGCCGAATTATGCCTCGGCTATGCGGTCCAGGCGCACCGGTTGCTCGGCTGCCGCGGGTGCAGCCGGACCGATTTCCGGTGGGACGACGAGCAGGGCGAGGCGGGGCTGTTCGCGCTCGAGACCAACACCCAGCCGGGGATGACCGCGCTCAGCCTGGTGCCCGAGCAGGCCAAATACTGCGGGATCAGTTACGAGGACCTGGTCGAAATGCTTGTCGCCGACGCGCTAAGGCGGAACCATGGCTGAGACAATCAACCGCAAGGGCAAGGGTGTCCGCCGCGCCGCAGCCGCGCGCAGCCGGGCCGACACCGCGCGCAAGGCCCGCAGGA